>NZ_JODF01000015.1:0-176850 GCF_000717945.1 Streptomyces sp. NRRL S-920 | reverse complement strand
CTCCCCCACCCCTCCCAATCCCCCCATCCGCACCGGCTCCCCCACTCTGCACAGCTCCCGGATAACGGCCGCCCGCCCCGGATACCGTGCGCAAAGCTCCTCCGCGTCACCGCCCTCGTAGTCCTGGGGCAGGAATCCCGGCGCCATCGTCGTCCCGAACAACGACCACCCGCACCCGCCGCCCCTGGCGACCCGCGCCCCCATCCACGTCCCCGCCGGGACGACGAGCTGTACGCACCCGTCCCGCCCCAGCACCGCCAGGCGGTCCGTGCCGTCGGGGGCGAGGAGGAGCAACTCCAAGGCGTCGCCTTCGTAGAAGTGCCAGACCTCGTCGATGGGCAACCGGTGCAGGGCCGAGAAGTCCCCAGGAGCGTCGGTCAGAAGCACGATGATCGCCGAGCCCGCCGGGCGGCCCTCGGCATCCGGCGGCCCCACCCAGGTCCGCCGATACAGACCCCCCTCCACCGGCAGAGGCACCAGCCCGTACCGCGCCGCCACTTCCTCAGCAGTTCCGGCCGTCACGGCCGTCGTCCCGGCCGTCGTCGCAGACCTCGTCGCGGACATCACCGCGACCGCATCCGGCACCCCCGCCGACCCCTCATGGTTTTCGCCCATGCCCGATCGCTCCCCGCCCGAAGCGCGCGATAACCGCGCCCGCGCCCCACCGCCGCTCAGAGACTGATCGACCGCCGCTCAGGGACTGATCGACCGCCAGATCCGCTCCGGAAGGACACGCGCGGCCTGATCGAGGTCCGCGTCGTCGAGACCGGAGAGCCAGCGGCGCGCGGTCGCGACGATCGGCCCCATGACCAGCGCCTCGACCATCGGCACGGCCAGCGGAGCGATCTCCCCCGACTCCGTGTGCTGCCGCACCCAGGCGGTCAGCGGCGACAGCCTGGCCTCCTGCGCGTCACGCAGCTGGGCGGCCTGCGCCATGCCGACCCGGTCGGCGTAGGAGGAGTGCAGGAGCCGGGAGGCGTCCGGATGCTCCTGGATGAACGTCAGATACGCCCGTACGAGCGTACGGACAGCGCCCTTGGCCGTACGGGACCGCTCCACGCCCCCGGCCAGCTCGCCGAGGAGACGCCCGAGCCAGCGCAGCAACAGGGCGCGCATGAGGCCGTCAACGCTGCCGAAGTGGTGGTAGAGGCTGCCGAGGCTGACACCGCTCGCCTTGGTGAGGGCGCTGACGGTGACGCCTTGCTCCCCGGACTCGGCGTACACCTGGAGGGCGGCGTCCAGGAGGCGCTCGGCGGTTTGCGCGCCGCGTTGTTGCTTGGGGCTCATCGTGCCCACCAGCGTAAACCCCCACACGCCCCACATTATTTCTAGAGCTGTTTTCTAGAAAGCCACTTCAGAACCTATCCCTCCTCCCCCACACTGGCCCCGTGTCCGAACCCACGCGTCCCATATCTCCCACGCCGCAGCCGAACCGCACGCCCGGGTCCAACGCCCGCGGCTGCCTGGCGGTACTCGGCGTCGCAGGCGCCGTGCTCGTCGGTGCCCTGGTCCTGAACCAGGGCGATGACGACAACACCGCCTCCTCCACGCCGTCGTCCACCACGTCGTACGCCGCGTCGCCGAGTTCGCAGACGACGTACGAACCGCCGACCCCGGCCCCGTCGAACTCCGCCGCCGCTCCCGCCCCCGCTCCCACGAGCGCGGCCCCGAGCCCGTACGAATCGGGTACCTGCCTCAACGGAACGCTCCCGAACTCCGAGACGGCCCAGGAGGTCAGCGGCGTGGAGGAGGTCCCCTGCTCCGCGTCCGACGCCCACTACCGGGTGATCCAGACGATCCCCCTGACGTCGGACCTGAGCCGCTGCAAGAGCAACCCCAGGACGCAGTACGCCTTTTCGTACCGCTACACCCTCAACGGAACGGCCATCAACGAATACGTCTACTGCCTGGTGGGCCTGGGCTCATACGCCCGCTGAATCGAAGTGGAACACTTTTCTAGAAAGATCTTCCACCCGAGAGGATCGATGGTTCACACTGATGTCCGGCCCGGCCGGGGCCGGTGTCCGTCCGTGCGGACGGGGGTGCGCACGGGAGCGGCACGGGCCCGGCCGGGAGACCGGTGAACGGGGAGACCGGTGAACGGGGAGACGGTGGACGGGGCAGGCACGCAGGACGGGTTCGACCTCACGGGCAGCGGCGCCGAGCCGCTGCGCGAACGGGACCCGCGGCAGATCGGCACGATCCCCCTGGTGGGCCGCCTCGGGACGGGCGGCATGGGGCGGGTGTACCTCGGCGTCGTCGAGGGGCGGTACGCGGCCGTCAAGCAGATGCTGGCGTCCGTCGTCGCCGAGGACGAGGGGTTCGTACGCCGCTTCGGGCAGGAGATGGACAACCTCGCGCGCCTGCCGGCCGAGGCCACCGCCCCGCTCCTGGCGAGCGACCGCACGGCCGAACCCCCGTGGTTCGCCACCGCGTACGTACCCGGCATCACCCTGGCGGAAGCGGTCGAGCCGCACGGCGGGCCGCTGCCGGCCGACGCCCTGTGGCGCCTGCTGCGGGGCGTGGCGAAGGGCCTCGAACCGGTCCACGCCCTCGGCATGGTGCACCGGGACCTCAAGCCGTCGAACGTCATGCTGACCCTCGACGGCGTCACCCTCATCGACTTCGGCATCGCCCGCGCCGCCGAGCAGAGCCAGCTGACCCAGACGGGCCTGATCGTGGGCACGCCCGCGTACATGTCGCCCGAACAGGCGTCGGGGACGCGGCGGTTGAGCAGCGCGTCGGACATGTTCACGCTGGGCCTGCTGGTCGCGTACGCGGCGAGCGGCCGCTGGCCGTTCAAGGACGCCGCCGAGGGCAGCCCGCTCTACCGCATCGTCCACGACACCCCCGACCTGGGCCCGCTGCGCGCGCTGGACCCGGGCCTGGCGGAGATCGTCGCCACCTGCCTGGACAAGGACCCCGAGGGCCGCCCGACCGCCCCCGAACTCCTCGACCTGGCCGCACGACAAGGCCCTTCGACCCCGCCCGCCTGGCCGACCCCCGTCACGGACCGCCTGGCGGGCCGAGCGGCATTCGCGACAAGACCCCCCACCCTCCTCCCGGCCCCACCCATCCCTCTCACCCCACCCACACCGGAAACCGAACCGAACGCAGGCCCGACCTCCGCCTCCCCCTCCCCTTCCCAGGCCCCCGAGCGCCGCCGCCGCACTCGCGTCCTGATGGCGGTACTCCCCGTCGTAGTGGTCGCCACCGGCACCACGCTGGCGCTCCAGAACCTCCCCTACGTCACCAGCCCGGACAGCGCGGCAGGCGCACCCCCTTCGGCCACCGCCACAACATCGCCCTCCGGCCCCTCGTCGACGAACGACCCTTCGGACGCCCCCAAGAACGGAAAGAACCCGAAAGACAAAAAGAACGCGTCCCCGGACAAGGGGAAGGGCGACGACACCGCGGACGAGGACACCTCCGCCGACGCGAAGAACCCACCGGGAAAAAGCAACGACGGCAACAAGGGCTCCGAGGGCTCAAAGGACTCGACCCACGACTCATCCACCGGTGACGGCGACGGCGACCACAACAGCGGCAACGACAACGACGACAAGCCCGACTCCCCCACGGACACGAAGCCCTCATCGGGCCCGTACCGCATGAAGAACGCCGACAACGGCTCCTGCCTGATCCAGGTGTACGGTTCCGCGGACGACGGCTCCTGCGGCGACCCGAGCGCCTCGTGGTCCACCGTGCGCGCGGAGAACAACAGCATCAAGGTCGTCAACAAGCAGTCCGGCTCCTGCCTGGTGGCCAACATGCTCGGCCAGGCGGTCTTCGTGGGCGACTGCACCCAGGGCGCGGCCCGCCTCTGGCGCTGGGGCCCGAACGGCACCCTAAAGAGCACATCGAACGGCGGCTGCCTGGACCTGGCCTACGGAGGCGGCATCTCAGCCTCGACATGCCAGTCGGGCAAGGCATCCCAGAAGTGGAACAGGTAACAGCCACTTCCCCGCGAAGACCACCGCGTCCACCCCCGCCGCACCCGCTCCCCCCGCGTCCGGGCATGAAAAAACCCCAGGTCACGGCGAGTGAGTCCTGGGGTTAATCCGAGCCGCCTTCGGGATTCGAACCCGAGACCTACGCATTACGAGGGCCTGCAAGATCGTGCCAGCGGGTGTCGCCGCCTGGCGCCAGATCCTGTTTTCGCAGGTCAGCGAAGCGCGACCTGATTCACTCGTGCCGCTCTGTCCACCGCATGCCGCGCTATCCGCTCACGCATCGCTCACACAAGATGGGCCAGCGATAGGCCCCGCCCCTCATGGCGAGAGGGCGGGAGCGGCCTCGCACGCGCGGCGAACAGCACCCGCCAAGGCTCGGACCCCAGCCGGTCCCGGGCCCTGAACAGCGAGGACTTCGCCGACAGGCGCCAGTCGCCCCACAACCCGGCATCGCACAGGCCCTCCATCAGATGCTGCAGCACCTCGAGATACGGCGCCGGGGAGCAGCAGCCGTCTGCGCTGTTCGATCCTGCCACACGCGGCGCCCACTCGATCCACCAGACCTGGCGGATACACACAGGTCAACACCACAAGCCCCGTCAGCTCGGGCACACTCTCGGCCACCGACACCGTGCCAGCGGAGTACGCCCGCAGCTAACGCAACGGCATTGCCACTAGACGACCTCGTCGCGGTTCTTCAGCTCGAGCGTGAGCCCGAGAGCCTGGGCAATCTTGGCGATGGTCGCGGTCGTGACGTCGTTGTTCCCCTCGACCCGAGCGATGGTCGGGCGGGAGACGCCCGACTTTTCGCCGAGTTCCGCCTGCGACCACCCGTGCTTCTTTCGGGTCTCGCGGATGGTGTCGCCGAAGTTCACCGGCTCGGGCTCGCTCATGACCCCGACTCCTCGCTCCCGGACTCCGCATCCGGGCCAGAGCGGTGCTGGGCGTGAAGTGCGTCCGCAGCGATATTCGCGATCTGCTCAAGGAACGCCGGGTCGGTCATGTACGACTGGATCTCTTGCGACTCGCTGACCGTCTTCAGCACGGCGAGCCCAACAGCCCCACTGAATCCCTCGGACGCTTTGAGTTGCGCGACGGTGTTGTTCTTTGCCATCGCCACCGCCTCCTCGTTCGCGTCGAGGAATCCCCAGAACGTCGTGATGAATCCAGAGACGCTCTCCGGGCTCACGTCGACGCCCTTGGCCCGGAACATCTCGTTGACCTTGTCTATGGCCTCGTCGAGCGGACCACGTTTCGGCGCGGACCCTCCCTTGTACTCGCCGTCGAAGCTCGGGAGCTTGATCGCATCGCCACTGCCCTCGCTCAGTGAGTGGTCCTCGTTGATGGACGACGGAACGAGCTTCACGCCCGAGAGCTGCACTCCTTCGAGGTAGCTGTCGTCGTAGTCGTTCCCGTCAGTGTGGAGATTGCGGGCCAGCAGCGTCGCGAGGATCGCGCGGCGGTGCAGCTCGGGGTCCTGGTAGTCGACGATCTGGCTAAGGAACTGCCAAGCGTTGCGGTAGCCGAGCACATCCACGCGGAAGCCCTGCAGCGCCTCCTTCCGGGCCTTGTCCTTCGCTAGCCTCGCCTGCCGCCATTGACCGGTCCAACGGTTCTTGATCGGCGAGAGAGCCTTGGCAATGGCCTCTCCGCCGGCATCGTCCAAGAAGGCGTCAGCGACCGCGTCCATCTCCTCGTGGGAGTAGAGCCCCGCAGTGTCGAGCCGCTCGCCGATCGTGACCAGCGCATTGGGATCGACGTCGCCGTCGACGTGCGCGTCGGAGTAGTAGAGCTTGAAGTCCTTTTGGACGCTCGCCGGAGTGTTGCGGAAGTCGACGACCATCGGGGCGGTCTTGCCCGGGTAGATGCGGTTCAGCCGCGAGAGCGTCTGGACCGTGGCGACGCCGGAGAGCTTCTTGTCCACATACATGGCCATCAGGCGTGGCTCGTCGAAGCCGGTCTGGAACTTGTTGGCGACAATAAGGACTTTGTAGATGCCCTCCTCGCGGAACGCTTTCGCGACGTCGCTGCGGCCGTTGAGCGAGACCTCGGTGACCGTCTCGCCGGCCTCGTCGGTGAGCGAACCGGAGAACGCGACCAACGTGCTCATGTCGGTGTAGCCCTGGGCCGCGATGTAATCGTCCATCTTCCTCGACCAGCTGAGCGCTTCAATGCGCGAGCTCGTCACGACCATCGCCTTCGCTTCACCGTCGAGCATGTGCATCACGTTTCGGCGGAAGTGCTCGATCACGACGCGGACCTTCTGCGCGATAGCGGTCGGGTGGAGGCGGGCATAGCGGACGATATTGGAGACAGCCTCACCGGTATTGACGTGGATCTCGGTGTCGCCTTCCTCCCCTCCCAGGGTGTTCTTCACCCGGAGGAACATGTCATAGGTCGAGTAGTTCGAGAGCACGTCGAGGATGAAGCCCTCCTCGATCGCCTGCGCCATCGTGTACGTGTCGAAAGCCTCCCAGCGTCCGTCGCGCTCGGTGCCGAACAGGCGCAGAGTCTTCGCCTTCGGGGTCGCGGTGAGCGCGATGAAGGTGATGTTGCTGGATGCGGCGATGGCCGAGTCCTTGGCCCGTAGCAGGTCGTCAGCTCCGATGTCGTCCTCGTCCACATCGAGCTCGACGTCGGCGAGCAGCTCCTTGAGCTGACGCGCCGTGGAGCCCGACTGCGAGGAGTGTGCCTCGTCCGCGACCACGGCCCAGCGCCTGCCGCGCAGCTCCTGGGTGTCCTCGATCAGCTTCATGACCTCGGGGAAGGTCTGCAGGGTGCAGGTGATGATGTGGTCGCCATCGACGAGCGCCTTCTTCAACTGCGGCGACTTCGCCCCCGACTTCTCGCCGACGGTGACGACCAGGCCCTTGCTCGACTGCACCAGGTTCATGTCGTCGCGGATGTTCTCGTCGAGGACGGTGCGGTCGGTGACGACGATGACGGAGTCGAACGTCGACTTCGAGTCGGCGCTCATGTGGCGGATCAGCCTGTGACTGAGCCACGCGATCGTCTTCGTCTTCCCCGAGCCGGCCGAGTGCCAGATCAGGTAGCGCTTGCCCGTTCCGTTCCCCTCGATGTCGGCGACGACCCGCTCGACGGCGCGCAACTGGTGGAAGCGCGGGAAGATCAGATGCCCGTCCTTCTTCCCGCGCTTGCCAGGCTCAAACAGCGCGAAGTCCTTGAGGATTCGCATAAACATGGGTCGGGCGAGGATCTCGCGCCACAGGTAGTTCGTCGAGGAGCCGGTACCCGACGGCGGGTTGCCCTCGTGACCCTCGTTGCCCTGGTTGAAGGGCAGGAACACCGTGTCCCCGCCCTCGAGCTTCGTGGTCATGTAGACGAGGTCGTTGGACACCGCGAAGTGCACGAGGGCTCGGCCGGGCGCGAGGAGCGGCCGGTTCTTCCCTGGCTTGCGGTCCTCCTTGTACTGCCGGATCGCGTGGTTAACCGTCTGTGTGTTGTCGGTCTTCAGCTCCAGCGTCACGATGGGGAGGCCGTTGGCGGTGAGCACGACGTCGATCGTCTCGTTGGTCGTGGTGTCGAAGCGGACCTGGCGAAGGATCCGCAGGCGCACGGCAGCAGCGGCTTCGATGACCTCGGTGAGGTTGGGGTTCGCCGGCGGGAACGCCATCATCGGTCCGAACTTCGCAGCGGGCCGGCCGACCTGGGCGTAGGTGAAGCCCTTGCGCAATACGCCGAGCAGCCCGCCGACCGGATGCCCCGTGGTCGGGTCCATCCTCGTGGCCTTGGCGAGCTCCTTGGTGATGTGCAGGAGCAGCTTGCGCTCGGCGTCGGCTTTCTGACCGTCGACCAGGTCGCCGGGAACTGCCTTCTCGTACTCGTCCGGGTACTGGGTGCTGAGCCAATGCAGCACGTCGCGGGGAATCATCGCGAGACCGACGTCCCATCCGGTCGGCTTGCCGTCGCTCTCGTACAGCCAGCCGCGCTCGGCGAGCTCCGCGCAGAGATTGCCCTCGAACTCCAGCTCCATCAGCTGCGCGTGGCTCATGCGACTTCCTTCCGGCCAGCGACCACGTCGGCGATGAACGCAGACGATCGCTCGATGAGTGACTCCCTGAGTTCGGCCACATTCGCCAGCATGGTGTCGATCTTGGCGGTGACCTCGTCGAGGTGGCTCGTTACACGAGACAGCTCGTCCGGTGATGGGAGGGGGACAGAGAGCGCGAACAGGTCGCGGACGTTCAGTCGGGGCGTGCGAACGTTCCCCTGCTTGGCAGCGCCGATCCCTCTGACCCACTGGGCCATGGCCTCGATGAACTCAGGGGATCGCATCACGTATTCGGCCCAGTCCGCAGTAAGCCCCGCTTCCGGACGTAGCACGGCGTAGTCCGGGCTCACGAGGCCGTCGATGCGCGCTTGGCCCAAGCCACCTTGGAAGGCACGCATTCGGTTGAGCACGATGTCCCCCGATCGGGCGACCTTGTACTTGGACAGGTCGGTGCCTGCTTGCTGTCCCGAGGACGACTCTTCGCGCCGCTGGACGCCATGGTGAATCGACACCGACAGCAGGGGAAGATCCAGGTTCTCAGCCCCTGCCCGCTCATCCACCTCGCGCATGAGCCACTGGAGTCTGACGAGCTCGAAACCCATGGTGTGAACTGTCGACCATGTTGCGGCTCGTCGAACTCTAAGGTTCTCCGCGAGGTCGTCAAGCCTGCTGATCATCACCTCGACCTCGTCGAGATGGTCCGCGATCGCTCGCTGTATGCCTGGCGGCGGCAGCGGGATGCGAATGCGCGACATCCGCGTGAAGTTCGTCGACCACAGGTCATCGACGATCCCGGTGCCCCAACGGAAGAACTCCTCCTGGAACGCGATGCTGCGCAGGAGGTGGTGCCCGTACTCGGCGACCAGCAGGTCTGACTTCGGAGTCATGACCGAGTAGACGAGCGAGACGCTCCCGTCCTGCCGCGCCAGGCCGGACGCCCCGCGGCGGTCTGAGCGGGAGTTGATGACCAAGTCTCCGGCCCGCACGAGCTTGCGGTCACCCTCGGTTTGTGTCTTGGCGACTCCGTCGAGCTGCGGGGTAACCCCGCGCTTCCCGACGGACAACGCCGGAAAATCGGTCTCGCCAACCTTCTCATTGCGCTCGACGACCACTGAGCCGATGGGAGCCATCGGGAACACTGGACTCTCGAGTGAGGACTCGTGCACGACGAGACTGGTCATTCGTCGCTGACCTCCTTGAACATGTCCGCGAGCTCTCCCATGATCTTCTGCACTTTGGCGTCGATCTCGGCTAGCGGTCGCGGCTCCTTGGGGACGAAGAAGATCCGGGTGAACGGGATCTCGTTGCCGTGCTTGGCCTTGCTCTCGTCCCACTGAGCGTCCGGAGCGAACCGCAGCACGTCACGCTCCATGTGCTCGGTCACGTCCTGGCTCATTGCCACTCGCTCTGTCATCTTCCAGCCGTCGGTGGCGACCGGCTTGCCCTTGCGGTCGACTGCCAGCGGCGCAGACTCATCAGCGACCGCCATCGTTCTCATTACGGCGTCCAGGAGTCCGAGTGGAGCCTTGAGGCCTGCAGCCTTCGCGGCCTGCGGGAACGATTTCGGCAACTCGTTCCACGGCGTGCCGTCGAGCGACTTCAACACGGCGACGTGCTCCTCGGTGAAGTCGCGGCGGCTGCGGAGCTCCTCGACGGCATCTTCGCTAAACCGAGTCGCCAGCCTTGCCTGCTTGCTAACCGGAATGTCCCGGAACATCAGATCTTGAGGCGTCATCACGCGCGAGATCTCGAGGTTGGCGTCTTCGAACGCCTTGTATGCCTCCAGCACCGTCTCTCGGTTGGCCCGGCTCATCTCGCGCCGCTTCTCGCCCATCGGCTTACGCAGCAACCGCGACTGGCCGGTGCCGTCAATGAGCTGGATCTTGCCCCGACGCTCGGGGTCCTTGTTGGTGTCGAGGAACCATACGTACGTCGGGATGCCTGTGCCGTAGAACATGTCGGTCGGAAGCGCGACGATTGCATCGACGAGGTCCTCTTCGAGCAGCCACTGGCGGATCGCACTGGGGCCCTTGTCGCCCGTGAAAAGCGGGGAGGCGTTGGAGACCACCGCCGCCCGCCCCCCCTGGCCGTTCTGCGCTGCAGGACTGAGCTTTGAAGCGCAGTGCGCCAGGAAGAGCATCTGGCCGTCGCTGATGCTCGGCAGGCCGTGGCTGAACCGCGATCCGTGCTTCTTGGCCTGCTCACGCACGGACTTCTCGTCGGCCGACCAGTCCTTGCCGAACGGTGGATTGGAGAGCACGTAGTCGAAGGTCTGGCCCTCGTAGAGGTCCTCGACGAGGGTGTTGCCCTGCTTGATCGCGTCCGGGCGGCCGCCCTGGATGAGCAGGTCGGCTTTGCCGAGCGCGAACGCCGACGGCATCAGCTCCTGACCGTAGAGCGTGACGTCGATCTTCTCATTCATCCGCCTCAGGGCGTCCTGGGCGACGAGCAGCATGCCGCCGGAACCGGCGGTCGGGTCGTAGATTGACCGCAGCGCGCTGTCGCTGGCGAGAGTGTCGTCGTCATTGGCGATCAGGATGTCGACCATGAGCTTGATCGCGTCGCGCGGGGTGTAGAAGGCGCCCGCGGCCTTCCCCTTCTTGTTGAAGGCCCGGTACATGACGTCCTCGAAGACGTCCCCCATCGCGGTGTTCTCGAGCTTGCCGGGGGCGAGGTCGATCGTCGAGAAGTGCTTGACGACCGAGTGCAGGCGGTTGGCGTCGGCAAGGATCTTCGCCCGTCGGGCGAACTCGAAGGAGACCCAGATGTCCTCGATGTTGTGGGAAAAGCCAGCAATGTAATTCTGGAGCGACTTCTCAACATTGTCATCGACTGACGCGATGGTGGCGAGGTCGAGCGGCGAGACGTTGTAGAAGCTCAGCCCGAACTTGTCCTTGACCGCGATGTCGATCAGATGCGGAGGCAGTGAGCCGAGCGAGGCGACGAACTGAGTCACCTGCCCCTTCGAGTCGGCCAGCATGCACTCCAAGCGGCGGAGCACGGTGAACGGCAGGATGAAATCCCCGTAGTCCTCGGGCTCCACGATGTCCCTGAGGAACTTGTCCGCTGTGTCCCAGACGATTCGTGCGGTTGTGGCGCTCGTGGATGACGTCTTGTGTTCTGCCATGCTCACTCGTCCCTGCTCGTTCCCCACCGTTCGATGTATCAGAAACATTACACGAGTCCTGTATCAGGAACGTGCCATTCTCGCTGGTTTCTGAGGCACGATGGTCCGCTCGACCGAGCGCGCCCTAGACGCCAATGACGCGGCTGACACTCCCGGGCCGGAGTCCTTCACACTGCACTGCACGGCGACGGTCAGCGCCTACGGCACCCCACAGATGCCCGACATGATCGACCAGAGCAAGGCGCGGCTGTACCTGCTCCGCGTCACCGCCACGGCGAAACTCCCGGACGCCGGCGTAGACCTCGACGCGGGGCCTGCTTTGCCCGGATCACCGCGATCCTTGACCACCGCCTCGCCGACCTCGAACAGCGCCTGTCCGACAGCATCTTCAAGACCGTCGCCCGGCGCGTCGCCACCACCCTGGACACCCTCACCACCGCACAGCCGCCCCGCACGTCCGCTGCGGCCCACTGCCCGGCATCCCCAGATCGCGCTCACGCATGAACAGATCGCCGCGCTGGCCGGGACCTCGCGCGAGACCTGCACCAAGACCCTGCGTGATTTCGCCGAGCGCGGCTTGCTTCGCCTCGCCCGTGGCCGCATCACCGTGCTCGACGCAGCGCGCCTTCGGGACGAGGCCGGTAACTCCGCGACCCGCTAGCCCCAGCCGTTGAGGGACACCTCTGGGCCATTGGTGAGGTAGCGGTGCAGGGCGCTGGCGGTGGTGTCCACGAACTCCTCGGGGATGGCATCGGCGTGGACCCAGCAGACCTGGGCGTGCTTGCGGGGTTCGCGGTTCTCGGGTTCGCCGGTCCATTGGTGGGCTGCGAAGACGACGGTGAGGAAGCCATTGGGGGCTTCGACGCCCCAAGCGCCGTGGATGATGTGCGCGACTTTGAGGGCTTCCGGCTTCACCGTCAGGCCGGTCTCCTCGTACAGCTCACGGACCGCGGTCTCGGTGATCGGCTCGCCGGGCTCGCTCTTGCCGACGGGCAGATCCCACATGCCCTGGGCGAACTTGGCTTTCTCGCTGCGCTGGAGGAGGAGGACGCGGTCGGTGGCCTTGTCGTGGACGATGACGGCGGCGACCAGCAGAGTCATGGATTCGAGGGCGGGCTTGAGGGCTTTGGGCTGGTCGTCGGTGGTCGGCTGAGCCACGGTTGCGTCCCTTCATCGGCCGGGAATGGGGTCTCCCCTGCTCGAGCGAAGCCGAGAGCTTGGGGAAGGGCAGCTTAGGCGAGTGCTTCGCGGGCGCGGCGGGCGAGTTCAGCGGCTCCGGGTACCTTGCGGCGCTGGTAGATCGCGAGAGTGGACCGAAGCGACGTGATCGCTTTGCGGGTGCGGTCGGAGGTCATACCCTCCATAAGCGTCAGAGCTTGCGACCATGCGGCGACGGCCTCGTCGGCGCGGGCCTGGGCGGCGAGGCTGTCACCCAGGTCGGCGTAGGTCAGGGCGTGGACTCGCTTGTACTTGATGGGGTCCCAGCGGACCAGGGCATCGCGATGCTGTTGCTCAGTACCGACGTGGTCGGCGAGGTCGGTCAAGGTACGGGCGGTGTGGCTGGCCACGGTGCCGACGGCCGGGCCGCTGACGCGGGAGTAGCTGGGCTGAGGGCCGTCGTCGCACAGGAGGGCGTCTTCAGCCGCGAGCAGGGCGCGTGCGGCAGCGGGCTTCTCGTCAGTAGCCGCGTAGGCGCGGGCGTGAGTGATGTGCAGCAGGGCCTCAGTCTGGCCGTCGACGTGGCCGATGCCCTGCGCGAGGGCGGCTTCGGCGAGGTCGACGCAGTGATGGGGCTGCTTGAGGCTGAGGGCCTGGTGGGCGAGGGCACGCATCATCCAGGCGGCGTGGCCGTGCGGGTCGGCCTCGCAGGCGAGCTGGTAGCCGACTCGGTAGTAGCGCTGGGCGGCGCCTTCCTGGCCGAGGTCGTGGTGTTTCCAACCCGCCAGATAGGCAAGTTCGGCGACCGCGCCGAAGGCCGCCCGGCGTAAGGGCTCGCTGGTGAAGCGTCCGCGGAGCATGGGGGCGGCGGTGTCTGCGAGGTAAGCAGTGACGGTGGTCAGGCCGTGGCCGCCGCCGAGACGTTCGTCGGCTGCGCTGAAGGCAGCGGTGATCTGGCGTACGACGTCCACGTCTTCCTCGCCGACCAGCATGGTGCCGGTACGGGCGCGGAGCATGCGAGCGGTGGCCTCGTGGTCGTAGCCCAGCGGCATGGCGACGGCGGAGGTGGTAAAGGCGGCGATCGCGAGGTAGTGGTGGTGCTCGACGTCGGCGCGGCCCAGATCGGTCACGGCCAGGACCGGGTCGGATTCGTCCGCGCCCTCGCTCTCACGCGCACGTAAGGCGATCTCGGCCAGCGTGATGATGCGGCCTGCTCGGCGAGAGAGCGCCTCAGCGAGGTACTGCGCGGTCCGGCCGCTGGGCTGGCGGGTGCCGTTCACCCAGTGCGAGATGGCCGACTTGTTGGTCTGGATGATCTCGCCGTTCTCAGCAGCGATGCGCCGTACGTCCTTGGCAAGCGCCTCGTACGTGCAGCCGATCGCGTCGATGACCTCGCGCAGACGGGAGTTGGGTGCTCTCTGCGCTGCCACGACCGCCTCCGATCCGGAGCTGTAAACCGCGTATACCGCTTCGCCCGCCCCTCACCGTACCCACGGTGCGTGACGAACGGTTCACTTAATCGCAGCCGCCCGGCACGGTTCCAGATTCCCACCGTGATCCAGGCTCCCTCTTGGTCCGGGCGGCACCCCGAAGTTCCGTACACCCGCAGGGGGTTCGGGCATTCCTATGCCCGTTGCCTGCCCATCAGAGACGGAGACACGGTGACCACCATCGACACCACGGCCATCATGGTCGAGCTGCCCGAGGCGTTCGACGCGCGCTGGAGCCGCCTGCCCGGCATCCAGGTCGACGGGCGACGCATCATCATCGACCCGGCCGAGTACTTCTTCCGCTTCGAGTCCCACACCTGGCTCGTCGCCGACTGGGAACTGGTCAAGTCCCAGCTCCTGGACGTGGACGAGACGACCGAGAGTGCGGTCGAGCAGCTCACGCTCGACTTCATCAAGCAACACGGCCAGTCCACCTCCGATGCGGCCCGGGTGCTGTCCATCGCGTACGAGGTGTACGCCTACCTGTTCCGCGACGAGCACCTCACGAGCCTCGGTCTGCCGCAGATCACCGCCGAGCACCTGCGGATGCTGCGTGAGGCGGCCACGCTGATGGCGCTGAACAAGGTGGAGCTGGACGGGCACATCTCCAACGTCGGCCCGTGCTGGTTCTTCCCCGCCGCCACCTCCGTCGTCTTCGACCTGGACGAGGAGATGGGCGGCATGATCGACGAGGTGTACCACGGCGGCTGGTTCAACGAGCACCGCCGCATCGAGTCCATCAGGGCCCATGCCGCCCTCGGCGGACGCCTCGTGCACGGCTGCCAGTCCGTGCCAGACCAGTCCGGCGGGGTCGTCGCGCCCTACGGTGCCTCGATGACCACCTTCCGCGAGGATCTCGCGGCCTTCAAGGCCGGATGGATCAAGCAGGTCTACGCCCATCGGGTGAGTCCCGCCGCATAGCCCGTACGCCCGGCTCCGGGGTGGGCTGGCACCTTCGCCCGCCCCGGACGCCACCCATCGCACTGGAGCCCCCTGATGGACGCAAACCTCAACACCGAACTCCTGGACAACGTGCTGACCGCCGCCGGCCAGACGGCCGCCGTAGCGCGCGAAGAGGTGCGCGTGTGGTCGATGTCCGGCGTCGAACGCCTGATGTTCCCCGATGGCTCCACCGCCATCTTCAAGTACGCCAAGGAGCCTTTCGACAGCGAGGACCAAGCCCTCCGCCTGGCTCACACCCTTGGCGCCCCGGTCCCGAAGGTCCACACCTCTGCGGTACTGGAGGGGTGGCTGGGGATGCTGTTGGAAGACCTCGGCGCCCCCATCCGCGACGCCGACGACCTCGACGGCGCCGCCGCGGCCGTGGTGCTGCACCGCACTCGCACCGCCGCCGCCCTGCCCGTCCTCGACCATGAGGGCCTACGCGCGCTGCCCAACCGAGCACTGGAGCACCTCGACCAGCTCCGCAAGGCCGAGCGGTGGCAGGACGCCGACGACATCGAGGGCGCACTCGACCGGATCGCCCAAGCCGCTGAAGCACGCTCGGCCGGGGCAACGACGGCGCCGTTCGGCTGGGTGCACTCCGAGTTCCACCCCACCAGCCTCCACATCGGCCAACGCGGCTGGCGTCTCCTGGACTTCGCCCGCGCCTTCACCGGTCCTGGCCTGCTCGACCTCGCCAGCTGGCACGGCACCCTCGACGACCCCGATCCCGTACGCCTGCGCGTCTTCCTGGAGACCTACGTCACCGAAGGCGGCACCCCCGACGCCGTGGCCGAGCGCGGCGGGCTCGCTGCCGAGAAGTGGGCGCTGGGCTGGCACCGGGTGTGGGCGGTGGAGTGGTTCATGGAGCAGTCCATCCGCTGGATCAACGACCGGGCCACCGACCCCGCGTACATCAAGGTCGTGCGCCGCCACCTCGCAGATGTCCTCCGGCTCCTGGAGGTCTAGATGCTGGCCCAGGCTTCCCCCTGGTACGCCCACGCTCTCCAGCGCACCGCGGCCGGGCCCGCCGAGCCGCTGAACGTGCCCGCGCGGATGGAGTGGACTACCCGGCCAGGCAGCGGCCCCGGCGCCGAGATCCTCCATCTGGGCCCTCTCCGGAAGAGAGCGCTGGAGCTTGGCTGCGGCCCCGGCCACAACGCCGCCCACCTCGCCACTCGGCACGCAGCCCAGGTCACCGGCGTCGACCTGGTCGGCCTGCAGGTCCGCCGTGCCCGGTCGCACTACGGACGGTTGAAGAACCTCGACTTCGTCGCCGGCCACGCTCTGCACTACCTGCAGGCAACCGACGAACGGTTCGACGCGATCTACTCCGTCTTCGGCGCCGTCGGCCTTGTCGCCCCGCAGGTCCTGCTCCCTGCTATTGCCCAGCGCCTCAACCCCGGACGCATCCTCGCCTTCTCCGTGCCCCATCCACAACGCAGCGGCAGGCCGCCGTCCATCGACGACCGCCCCCGACGCGACTTCGTCGCTCTTCCCGACCGCACCCGATTGCCCATAGTCCGCTGGGACTTCGACAGCAGCCGCTGGGAGACACACCTCGACCGCGCGGGCCTCTGGCTCACCTCGGCTCAGGAGTTCCACGACGCCCGCCACGGCCGCTGGCCCACCACGTTGCTGATCACCGCCCGCAAGCTCTGACTCTCGCTCCAGCCCTCTGGAGGAACCGATGCGCCAGCCCTACCTGCTCCTCGACATCGACGGCGTCCTCATACCGTTCCCGGACGACGACGGGGCCACCCCGGCCACTCATGTCCGGCACGATGTCGTCCCCACCGGCCGCAGCGCCGACGATCCCGTCGCCATCTGGCTCAACCCCGCCCACGGTTCCCTGCTCATGGACGTGATCCGTACCGGCCTGGTCACCCCGGTCTGGTGCACCAGCTGGCGCCAGGACGCCACCACCCTGGTCGGTCCACTCCTCGGCCTCCCGCCCTTGCCGTATGTCGATCTCCCACGCCCACAGATCACCACCAGCCATCCCAACGGCTACCTCTGGAAACGCGACTACGTCGACACCTGGCTCGGCGACGCGCCCGCCGTCTGGATCGACGACGACTTCACCAGCCTCGACCACGACTGGGGAGCCCGGCGTACCGCCGCCGGGAAGCCCACTTTGCTCATCCAGCCGGAGGCGCACAGGGGCTTGCTTCCCGAGCATCTACGGACAGTGGTGAGCTGGTCCGCCGACCTCACCGGGTCGACGAACGGGGCAGCCGCTGCGTGAGGTTCTTGGCTACCGCCGAGGTCGGTTGTCCCGTCCTGGAGCAGGGGACGGGACAGTCGGCTGCTGCACCGACGCCGCCACACTGCCGTCAACCGGGGGCCACTGTTTCGAGCGTTGGCGAGCTGCCGCGGCGCGGCGGTTGGGTATGGGGTTGCGGCTGGTGTGCTGGATGCGGGTGATCAGGACACGGGCAGGCTGGCGGGCGGTGGCCAGTTCCCGTTGAGCAGCGGCTTCCTTGAGGAGCTGGTGGGGTTGGTGGCCGCCGGCCTCGGCGTCGGCCAGGACGGTGGCGAGGGCTGGCCAGCTCGGATCGGCCAGGATCCGCTCGGCGTGGTCGGGAACGGCAGCGCGGACGTCGCTGGCCAGGGTCTGGCTGGCGTCGTCCTTCGGCCTGCGGCGCTCCAGTTCGGCGAGCGCGGGGAGGAGAGCCTGGTCGGCAGCGACCTGGAGGTGCTGGAGGGTCTGGCGGGCCGCGTCGGCCTGGTGGGCGTGCTCCTTCGCCTCGTGCCAGCGTCCGGCCAGGATGGTCGCCCAGACGAGGGCGGCGAGCAGTGCGGCCAGCGCGCTGCCCTCCGGACCGGTAGCGGTGTTGACGATGTCACGGGCGGCGACGCGTACGGCGTCGGCGGCGCGGTCCTCTGCCTGGATCTGGGAGCGCTGGGCGCGGAAGAACGCCTTGGATGCGGCGTCGAGTTCGGCACGGAGGGGCGCTGGTGACTTCTGTGCGGTGGCCTCGATCAGTTCGCCGAGGGCGGTGACGTGGGCCTGGGCCCGCGCGTCTGCTCCGTCGCCCGTGCTGGTCTCGGTGAGCTGGATGTGGAGGATGTCGAGGGCGTCGGTGGCCTGGTGCCAGGGGGTGGTGGGCCGGGTGCGGCGGGCGGTGGGGTGCTCCTCTGGCGTACTGGTTTCCAGGCGGGCCTGCAGCTTGGGCAGGGAGAGGTCGGGGGCGACCTTCCCGCCCGCCTTGAAGATCTGCTCGTGCTTCTTGTTGAGGTCGCCGGGGCGGCCGACGGCGTAGCCGAGGAGGTCCCCGGAGGGGCCGCGCTTGGCCTTGACCAGGACGCCGTCGGCTTCGAGGTAGGTGAGCAGTTCCTCGGTGTCGGTGACGTGCGGGATGGCGGCGCGGATGCGTTCTTCGAGCCACTGCTGGCTGGTCTGTTCCCAGCCGAGACGTTCGGCCTTGTGCATCTCGGCCTGGGTGGGGCGGCGGGTGGCTGTGCCGTCGCCCTTCTTCAGCTGGCGTAGCCCGTAGTCCTTCTCGATCTCGCGGCACTCGTCGCCGACGCGTTTGCCACTGTTGTGGAGCTTGGGGCGGCGGCCGTCTTCGCGGACGGTGGTGGCGAGGATGTGGATGTGGTCGTCCGCGTGGCGTACGGCGATCCAGCGGCAGGCCAGGTCGTCGCCTTCGGATGCGATGCCGGCGGCGTGCACGATGCGTCGGGCGATCTCGCCCCACTCGGCGTCGGAGAGGTGGCGGTCTTCGGGGGCAGCGCGGACGGGGCAGTGCCAGACGTGGTCGGTGACCGGCTTGCCGAACTCGCTGTTGCGCAGCCGTACTGGCTCGTCGAGGTAGTGGCCGAGCTCGGTCAGGGTGGCGTTCTCGTCGCGGCCGGGGTCGGGCATGGCGAGCATCGCGAAGGCGGCGACGATGTGCGGATCGAAGTGTTCGTCGTGGGTTCCGCGGCCGTAGAGGTAGGCGAGCAGCCCGCGAGTGTTGGACCCGGGGTCCTTGATGGCGGCAATCATTCCGGTCAGACCTCCGTCGGGTCGGCGGGCTCGCGCAGGGATTCGGCGATCAGTTCCAGCAGGTGCTGCAGTTCATCGAGGTGCTGGCGTATGTCGGGTGGGGTGTAGTCGCTGTTGAGGGCGCGGGCGATCTGGTTGATGTTGACGCCGATCCGGTTGAGCTGGCGCAGGACCTGGGCGCGGAACATGTGGGTGCGGCGGCGGTCCTCGGACAGCGGCAGATTGGCGGTGAACCGGCCGGTGGCGAAGGCGAGGACGACGTCGGCGGCGAAGCCGGAGTCGCCCTTGTAGCCGTGCTCGGCAGCGGTCTTCTGGACGTCCACCAGCTCGTCGGAGGTGAAGCGCAGAGGGCCGACGCGTTCTGCTCGCTTGTCGCCGGTGAAGCGGCGGATCGTGGGCTGGGCGCTCTTCACGGCGGGCTCGCCGGCGGCGGGCTCGGCGGCGTGGGCGGGGCGCAGGATCTCGCGCTGGGCGGCGTGGAGTTCGTCCGGGTCGGGGCCGCCCTCGGCCACGGCCTCCTGGTCCGGCGCCCCCTGGCGCTGGGCCGTCTCCGCCACCCCCGGGGCGGAGATCCCCGAAGGCCGGCCTTGAGTCGGACTCGGGGTACTACTGGCTCCGCCAGGGGCCGTCCGTCCGAACGCGTGCCGCAGACGTGCCAGCAGCGTAGGAGACTGCGGCGAGTCAGGTGGCTCAGAGTGGGTGTCCTCAGGCAGGCGCTGATTGTGCGTCAAGGGAGATGCTCCATGTACGCCTGGGCGTGCGGGGTGGCGATGCTTGCGCGGCGTGGTCGTCGCGTTGTCCACAGGTGTGGAAAGCTGCGGGCCGGTTGGCCGATGCTCGGGTGACCGGAGGGGTTCCGGTCACCCGAGCAGGCCGGGGTCAGCGCCTGGAGACCTCTATGCCAGCTGCTTCGAGTTCCGGCCGAAGTAGTTCCATCACCTCGGTCTGCCGCTCACTGCCGATCGTCAGGTCTCGGTCCTTCACTGCCGCTCGAAGCAGGCCGCGCGTGAGCTTGCCGTGCTGATGACCGGTCGTCCGTCCGATGTTCGCCAGCTCCGCGATGGTCGCTTTCGGCGGACGACCACCGCTCGACTTGCTCTCCGGAACCTGGGGCGCAGGTTCCGTCCGCTCGTCACCGGAGACCGGCGAACTATCAGGAGCGGCGTCTGGCCGGTGGCTGTGGTTGATGTCGCCGACCGATCGTTCCTGCGCCTTTACGGAACCCCTGTCCGAGGAGTCGCCGGGCGGTGCGACGAGCTGGTGGATCTGTCGCATCAGGACGCCGAAGGCGACCATCGCGGCGGCCGGAGGAACGGCTGCGACCACGTAGTCGAGGAGCGGGACGCTGCGCGCGTTGTCCGTTCCGCTGACCCCGGCGACGTTCAACGCGATGGAGCCGACTGATCCGGCAACGGTCACGGCGATTGCCCAGGGGTCGGTTATGCGGCGCAGCGCTGCGCGCAGCATGAGCAGTTCGCCCGCGACGATGAACGCGTCCAGGGTGGCGGGCCAGGCCCAGCGGCGGATGGGGGTTGCTCCGAGCCCGTGTTGGCCGGCGACGTCGGCGAGGTGCGCGTAGGAGAGCCAGAACGCTCCGGCTGTCAGGGCGACGATGACGAGGCCAGCCGCGCCGAGCACGAGTTGCTCGGCGTCAACCCGCTTCGTCGGCTGCCTTTCGCTGCGGACGTCGGCTCGCGGCTGGGGTGCTTGCGTGGTGAGGTGCGGGGCGGTCAAGCGGGAAACTCCTGGGGGTGGTGGTGTGGGGCGTCTTTGCCGTCTCAGCCGTTGCAGGTGCAGGTCAGCGCGGGACGGCAGCGCTCCGGACGTGCCGTCCTGGCGGGCAGCGCCAGCGTCTTGTCCCGATTCGGGACAGGGAGGCGGCGGCTTCGGTTCGGGCTCCGCCTTGGGACGGCTTGGCCCTCACCGGGACGGTTGCGTTATGGCAGCCGTCCCGGCAAGCAGGACTGTGACCTGCGGCGATACGGCGAGGACGCCTGGGACGGGGCAAGACGGATCCGGACGCCGTCCCCTGCGGGCTGCACGTTCTCAGGCGCGTGCGCTGCCGTCTTGCCCTCGGCTGCCGTCTTGCTGGCGTGCGCCCTGACCTGCACGATCACGGCAGGGACGGCAAGTACGGCAACCAGGGAGGTGAGGGTCAGGCTTCGCCGCGACGAGCGTCGACGGGGTGGACGGTCGGGCAGTACCGCCGCCAGGCGTCGAGGAACTTGTTGCGCATGTAGCCCTTGCGCTGCGTCCGATCGGCCATGCGTACATTGCCGGGCCGGATGTCGTAGTCCCGCAGCATCCCGCTGAGCTCCCGCGAGGTCAGCCCGAAGCGTCCACGCTCTCCCCACGGGGCTTCGGCGTCCGCGTTCAGGTGGTGCAGGAGGTCTTCGGTGGAGAGGCTGTCCGCCTCCCGCTGCGCGAAGAAGACCCGTCGGATGTCAGCGAGGATCCGCGCCCCGCTCGGGTGGTCCTCCTCGGCCGCCACTTCGGCGGCGACCATTCGTGCGCACGCGATCCGCGCGAGCCGGGGCCAGCGACCGCCGGCCAGGTCGGCGACGATCACCAGGGGCTCCCAGGTGTCGGCGGCTCGGTCCTCGACCGGCATCTCCGGCTCCAGGCTCGCAGCGTCCTCCAGCAGCGGGAGGGCCCAGGCACGGATGCGGTCGCGTAGTTCGTGCAGAGCGGGGATGTCGCGTCGCGAGCGGAAGGGTTTGACCTTCTCGCCCTCGGCCCTGCGGCGCATGCGGATGACGACCGATCGATCCATGACGGTGTCCGGCAGGTCACCGATACCTGCGATGGCCGCCATCGCGAAGGTGGCGAACTTGTGCGGGGTGTGGTCGTTGCCGACGACCCGGGTGACGTAACGGCCGCGCTGATGACCGGCGTTGAGCAGACCGCGTGTTTCCTCGTTCTTCTCCGCGACCTTGGGGCCGAAGATGGTGTCGGCCTCGTCCACCAGCAGCGTCGGCGGCTCCTCCTCGTTGATCGAGCGGAAGATGGCCGCTGGTGTGGTGTTGATGGTGAGCATCGGCTCGTGGACCGTCTCGGTCAGCACGTCCAGGAGTCGCGACTTCCCGCACCGCTTCGCAGGTCCCACCACCGCCAGCCGTGGGGCGTGCTGCCACGCGGGCTGGAGCTGCGTCGCCGCCACCCACAGGGTGATCGCGTCCAGCGCCTCGGAAGAGGGTGGGATCACGAACTGGGCTATCTGGGAACGCAGTTCATCCAGTAGCTCCGAGCCCGGCGTCGGCTCCGCGTCGGGGATGGTCTCCAGGCCCCTTGCCGGGTCCGCCTCGCTGCTGCCGTCGGCCGGACCGTCGTACGCGTCCGCTGTGGCACCGTCGGCCTGGGCGGGGCGCAGGTGGGCGCCGGGCTGGCCGGGGATGGCTGTGGCGGGCCAGGCCGCTCGGGCGGAGGCGGAATAGGAGTCGGGGTTCTCGGGTTGCACTGGGCGGCTCCTCGTCTGGCGGTGTCGGGCTTGCACGCCCCTGCCGCCGGGTCGGATCTCACGGGATTGCTGGGGAGTCTCGGGGCCTCCGGCGTTGCACCGCCGGAGGCTCTCCCTTTGCTCGCGGGGGTTTCGGTACCGCGAGCGACCACGGACAGTACGTCCACGCCATGCCACAGTCCAGCGTTTCTGTGTCAGCTCAGCGCAGAATGGCCTATGGCGCATCAGGCGCCTCACGCGGCCAGCCCCAGCAAGGCCAACAGGTCTGCGGTCACCACCCGGTAGGCGTTCCCGAGCCTGAGCACCTTGCACGGGTACTGGCCGCGCTTGGCCAGCTCGTAGCCCTTGCTCCGGCCGAGCCCCAACGCCCGGTTACCCGTCTCCAGGTCAACGGCCGCCGGGAGCCCCAGAAGCTCCTCACGACTCATCCCCTTCGCCCATCCGGCGTCTTCGTTCTCGCGCATGCGCACTCCATCCATGACTGAGCCCACGGCGAACGCGGCCTCTGCGTCCGTCTCCAGGTCTTGGAATCAACGCTAAGCGAGCTAATGTGTCTCCATGACACAACACCGTAGCCATCCTAGAGAGAACAAGGCCGATGACGGGGACGACGTCCCGGAGTGGGTGGACCAGGTCATGGCCACCGTGGCCGCCGAGGTCCGCAGACGACGGAAGGAACTGGGTTGGAGCGCACAGGACTTGGCCGACAAGTGCGAGGAGATCGGTCATCCGATCCCTCGCAACGTCATCGCCAACATGGAGTCCGGGCGCCGCTCCAACCTGCCCTTGGTCGACGTCATGGTGCTGGCCGAGGCGCTGAACACCCCGCCCATCTGCCTGCTCTATCCCGTTGGCTACGTCGAAGACGTACAACGCCTTCCTCTCCAACACCCGACCACGTCGCTGGACGCGCTGCGCTGGTTCACCGGGGAGGAGACCGACCTCGGCGCGGACGACGACATGCTCCGCTACTTCCGCGCCCACCACGCCGCGCAGGAGCAGATGCGCCGCGCACAGCAAGACGAGGAGCACGCCCGCTACCAGGCCAAGACCGCCCACAACGCGGATCGAAAGGCCAAGGCCCTGCGAGCCCAGGCGCAGGCCGCCGTAGCCGCCGAGAAGGCCAAGACACGCCTGTACCGGGTCCGCGCCTTTATCGAGGAAGAGGGCGTCACACCCCCACACCTGTGGCCCGACGTCATCAGCGCCATCGAATCGACCGGCACCAACCCCGACACCACCGAGGAGAATGATCTTTGAAGGGCTCCACCTACCGCCGCTGCTCCTGCCGCGACCCGAAGACCGGCAAGGAACTCGGCACCTCCTGCCCCAAGCGCAACAGCAGGAACCACTGCACCTACTCCGTACGCCAGGAGCTCTCACCCCGCGAGGACGGCAGCCGACGCTCCTTCGCCCGTGGCGGGTATGGCAGCCTCAAGGCAGCCCAAGCCGCCCTCGACCACGTACGGGCCCTGCTTGGGCTCGCCGACTCGGACGATCCGGAGGGCACCGAACTCATCGCCGAGATGCTGGCCGAGGTCAGCCGCGAGCGCTCGCCCCTGCCCGAGGTAGAGGGGACCCGGCGGCGTCTCAACTCCGGCCAAGACCTCATCGGCAGCCTGACCGTCGCCGAATGGCTCGACCGCTGGCTGACCGGCAAGCGCATACGCAAGTCCGGCCTCAATCGCTACGAGACAGACATCCGCGTCCACCTGAAGCCGCGCATCGGCAACCGGCGTCTGGACCGGCTACGCGTCAGCCATCTGAGCGAGATGTTCACGGACATCCGCGACGCCAACGCCCAGATCCTGGAGGACAACGCCCAGCGGCGAGCCGCGATCGACGAGTTGGCGACCGTGCCGTGGAAGGGCACCGATAACCGAGCCCGACGCAAGGCGATGAAGGCCGCAATAGACGAGATGCCGCCCTTCCGCCGTATCACCGGCCCCGCCACTCGTCAGCACGTCAAGGCAACCCTCCGCGCGGCGCTGAATGACGCGATCGGCCAGCAGATAATCACGTTCAACCCCGCCGCCCACGTGGAGATCGACCCCGTGTGCAAGCCGAAGGCGCTCGTGTGGACGGACGAGCGGGTCGCCAAGTGGGAGCAGACGGGCGAGAAGCCGTCGCCTGTGATGGTCTGGACGCCTCAACAGACTGGCTCCTTCCTCGACTTCGTAGCCGAGGACCGGTTGTACGCGATGTGGCACCTGATCGCCTTCCGCGGCCTACGCCGAGGCGAGGCATGCGGGCAGCCCTGGTCGGAGACGAACCTCGACACACACTCCCTCACCGTCTCCTCCCAACTCGTGCAGGACGGCTGGGAGATCGAGGCGTCCGACCCCAAGACGGACAGCGGCTATCGCGTGGTCGCACTCGACGACGACACCGTCGACGTCCTGAAGGGCCACCGCGAGCGGCAGGACAAGGCCCGCGAGAAGTGGGGCACGGCCTGGGTCGACACCGGCCACGTCTTCACCCAGGAAGACGGCTCCTGGCTCCACCCCGGCAAGGTGACGGACCTCTTCGAACGGCTCGTCGCCGCCTCCGGCCTCCCGCCGATCCGGTTGCACGACCTGCGCCACGGCGCGGCCACCCTCATGCTCGCCGCCGACATCGACATCAAGATCGTGTCGGACACTCTCGGGCACAGCGACACCCGCATCACGCGGGACATCTACCAGAGCGTCCTGCCCCAGGTCGGCAGGAGCGCCGCCGAGGCGACCGCGAAGCTCGTCCCTCTCCAGCGCAAGGCCGAGGCCGAGAAAGCGGCACGCAAGGCCGCGAAGAAGGAGAAGGCCAAGAACGCCGGCAAGGCAAGGTGCGGCAAGCCGAAGGACAAGGCGAAAGCCCAGGCCAAGGCGGGCAAGAAGGCCAAGCGCCGGAAGCCCAAGAAGTAGGTCCCAGAGCGGTTCCGCTCACGCATCGCTCACGCAAGCACTTCCACGGCATCCCCGTCATGCGGCTCGGCCGGCCCCAGGCATGAAAAAACCCCAGGTCACGGCGAGTGAGTCCTGGGGTAATTCCGAGCCGCCTTCGGGATTCGAACCCGAGACCTACGCATTACGAGTGCGTTGCTCTGGCCATCTGAGCTAAGGCGGCGCGCCGTCCGCACCATCGTGCGATCAGCAACGCGGCCAAGTCTACACAGTTTCCGGGGGTGCTCCGCACACCCCTCCCGGAGCGGCCCTCCCGCCCTACGAACAGCGCTTTCCCGCCGCCGGGACCTTGCCCTCCAGGAGGTACGCGTTGATCGTCGAGTCGACGCACTCGCCGCCCCTGCCGTACGCCGTGTGGCCGTCGCCCTCGTATGTGAGGAGGCGGCCCGAGGAGAGCTGGGAGGCCAGGGCCTGGGCCCAGTGGTAGGGCGTGGCGGGGTCGCGGGTCGTGCCGGCGACGACGATGGGCGCCGCGCCCTTCGCCTCGATGCGGTGCGGCTCGCCCGTGGCCTTGACCGGCCAGTACGCGCAGTTCAGGGAGGCCCAGGCGAGGCCCTCGCCGAAGACGGGGGAGGCCTTCTCGAAGTCCGGGAGGGCCTTCTTGACCTGGGCCGGGGTGGTGAAGGCGGGCGGCAGGTCCAGGCAGTTCACGGCGGCGTTGGCGAACATGAGGTTCGCGTACGTGCCGTCGCCGTCACGCTCGTAGTAGCTGTCGGAGAGCGCCAGCAGTGCCGCCCCGTCCTTGTTCTTGATCGCCGAGCCGAGCGCGTCACGCAGCTGCGGCCAGGCGCCCTCGTCGTACATCGCGGCGATCACGCCCGTCGTGGCGAGGGCCTCGCCGAGTTTGCGGCCCGAGGAGTCACCGGCGGGCAGGGGCATCCGGTCCACCTCGTCGAAGAAGGCCTTGAGGCGCTTGCCCGCCTCGTCGGGGCTCCCGGAGCCGAGCGGGCACTCCGCGCCGAGCGCCACGCAGTCCTTCGCGAACGACTGGAACGCCGTCTCGAAGCCCGCGGTCTGGTCGCGGTTCATCCGGCGCGCGGGCAGGGAGGGGTCCATCGCGCCGTCCAGGACGAGACGCCCCACGCGCTTCGGAAAGAGACCGGCGTACGTCGCGCCGAGGAACGTCCCGTACGAGGCTCCGACGTACGACAGCCGCTCGTCGCCCAGCGCCGACCTGAGGACGTCCATATCGCGCGCCGCCTCCACGGTGGAGACATGCGGCAGGATCTTCGCCGACCGCTCCTTGCAGCCCTCCGCGAACTCCTCGAAGGAAGTGCGCAGCTCATCGGTCTCGCGCTGGTCGTCGGGGGTCATGTCGGTCTGCGTGTACGCGTCCATGTCCTCGCCGTCGAGGCAGGTGACGGGCTCGCTGCGGGCCACCCCGCGCGGGTCGACGGCGACCATGTCGTAGCGGGAGCGGACCTCTTCGGGATAGCCGAGCGCCGCGTACGCCTGGAGGTAGCCGACCGCCGAGCCGCCGGGCCCGCCCGGGTTGACCAGGAGCGAACCGAGCCGCGCCCGCCGCTCGGTGGCCTTCTTGCGGGCCACCGCCAACTTGATGTCACCCGCCGCGGGCTTGTCGTAGTCGAGCGGGACCTTCATCGTGGCGCACTCGAAACCGGTGACACCGCACTCGCGCCAGCGGAGCTTCTGGTCGTAGTACGAGGCCAGATCCGCCGGTGTCGAGCTGGGCAGCGCGACCATGGAGGCGTCCGCCCGCGAACTCCCCGACGAGCAGCCCGAGATGAGCAGCCCCGCGGTCACGAGCAGCGTGCCGCACGTGCGGAAGGGGAGGTGACGGCTGCGGCTGCGACGGTTGCGACGGCTGATGTCCATCACGCGAGCCTAACTCTCCGCGCATGCCTGAACACATAACGTACTCGCGCGTTACTCGTACGGGTGACGCTGTCAACCAGTCCGCCACGCGCGGCGGTTCACCACCGCTCCCACCACCGCTCCCCCTACGTGTCCGGCCGCGCGTCCGGCCGCCTCACCCGGCCCGCAACGCCACCGTCATCGCCTCCACCGCCAGCAGCGGCGCCACATTCCGATCGAGGGCCGTGCGGCAGGCGCCGATCGCCTCGATGCGGCGCAGCGTGGACTCGGGGGAGGTGGCCAGGGCCATGCGCTCCAGCATGTCCTGCACCTCCGTGTTGGCGATGGCGACGCGGGAGCCCAACTGAAGAGCGAGGACGTCGCGGTAGACGCCGGTCAGGTCGATGAGCGCGAGGTCGAGGCTGTCGCGCTGCGTACGGGTCTTGCGGCGCTTCTGGCGGTCCTCCAGCTCCTTCATGATGCCCGCGGTGCCGCGCGGCATCCGGCTGCCCTGCGCCCCGCCGAGCGCCGCCTTCATCTCCTCGGTCTCCTTGGTGTCGACGTCCTCGGCGACCTGCTTCGCGTCGTCGGTCGCCGTGTCGATCAGCTCCTGCGCCGCCTTCAGACAGCCGCCGATCTCCTGCACCCGCAGGGGCAGCTTCAGGACGGCGGCCCTGCGCTCGCGCGCGCGGGGGTCGGTGGCGAGCCGCCGGGCGCGGCCGATGTGCCCCTGCGTGGCGCGCGCCACCGACGCGGCGACATCGGGCGCGATGCCGTCTCTCCGTACGAGCACGTCGGCGACGGCATCCACAGGAGGCGTACGCAGGGTCAGGTGCCGGCAGCGGGAGCGGATGGTCGGCAGCACGTCCTCCAGGGAGGGCGCGCAGAGCAGCCACACGGTACGGGGAGCGGGCTCTTCGACGGCTTTCAGCAGGACGTTCCCCGCGCCCTCGGTGAGGCGGTCGGCGTCCTCCAGGACGATGACCTGCCAGCGCCCGACCGCGGGCGAGAGCTGGGCCCGCCGGACCAGCTCGCGGGTCTCCTTCACGCCGATGGACAACAGGTCCGTACGCACCACTTCCACGTCGGCGTGCGTACCGACGAGGCTGGTGTGGCAGCCGTCGCAGAACCCGCAGCCGGGAACGCCGCCCAGGGCGCGGTCCGGGCTGGTGCACTGGAGGGCGGCGGCGAAGGCGCGCGCCGCCGTGGACCGTCCGGAGCCGGGCGGGCCCGTGAACAGCCAGGCGTGCGTCATCCTCGACGAATCCGGCACGGGTGTGTCGGCGGCGACCGCGGTCACCAGCGCGTCGGCGTCCCGGGCGGCGGCGCTCAGCTGCGCGCTCACCCGGTCCTGGCCCACCAGGTCGTCCCACACGCTCACGACGTCACCGCCACGTCGTCCCACACGCTCATGGGGGTCACCGCCTTACGCTGCGCACTGCTCTTGCCGGACTGCCCATTGTGGAACACGCCACTGACAATCCGGGCCGCCCGGCTCCCGGACGGCCCCCGGCCCGCCTTCGGGCCGGCGCCCGCGATCAACGCCGACGGCCGCCGCGGCGCCCCCGCCCGCTCTTGCCATCGGCGCCATTCGCCTCGTCTGGGCCGTCGGCACCGTCCTCGTGCGAGCCGAGCAGTTCGTCCGCCAGCGTCGGCAGATCGTCCACCGGCGCCTCCTCGGCCCATCCGGGACCGGAGCGCCGGGGCGTGCCCTGCTCGTCGATCTGGGGCAGCTCGCGGGTGCGTTCGTTGGCCCCCTCGGGGGCCGAGGGACGCTCGTCGCGGAAGTAGCCAGGCGGCACCTTGTCCTCGGAGACGACCGGCAGCACCGCCGTCTCGTCCGCGGCCCCCGGAGCCGGCGGCTGAGGCAGCACCTCGGTGTCCTCAGGGCCCGGCCCGTCGGGCCGTACCGCCGGCAGGACGGCGGTCTCGTCGGCCGCTCCGGCCGGCGGCGGCGCCACCACGGGGGTGGACACGGTGGTCTCGTTGTCCGGCACGGACGGGGTGGCCGGTGCGGCCGGGGCGGCTGGTGCTGCCGGGACGTCTGAGGCAGCCGGTGCGTCTGAGGCACCCGGCGCAGAACCAGAAGCAGAAGCCGTGGACGCGGAGGCCGTGGACGCCGATGCCGTGGGCGCCGATGCCGTGGGCGCCGATGCCGTGGAGGCCGAAGCCGCCTCAGCCGCCGCCGCAGCCGCAGCCGCGGACGCCGCGGCCATCCGCCGCGCCTCCTCCGCCCGCAGCAACGCCTCCTCCGCCTTGCGCTGCTTCTCGCGCCGGCGCTCCTCCGCCTCGGCCCGCAGCCGCGCCTCTTCCTCGGCCTCCGCGCGGCGCCGCGCCTCCTCGGCCTCCCTGAGCTTCTCCTCGGCGAGCAGCCTGGCCTTCTCCTCCTCGGCCTTGCGCCGCGCCTCCTCGGCCCGCTTCCTGGCCTCTTCGGCCTGCCGCTCGGCCTCGCGGCGCTGGGCCTCCTCCAGCTCGCGCCGCTTGCGCTCCTCCTCCTCGGCGCGCAGCTTGGCGAGCTGCTCCTGGCGCTCGCGCTCCAGGCGCTCCTCCTCGGCCTTGCGGGCGGCCTCTTCCTCGGCCTTGCGCCGCGCCTCCTCCTCGGCGGCCTTGCGGGCCTCTTCCTGGGCCTTCACCTCGGCCTCGGAGAGCGGAAGGACCACGTCGAGGCGGTGCCGGATCACGGTCGTGACCGCCTCCGGCTCCTGGGCGGCGTCGACGACGAGGTAGCGGCCGGGGTCGGCGGCGGCGAGGGTGAGGAAACCGGACCGCACGCGCGCGTGGAACTCGGCGGGCTCCGACTCGAGCCGGTCGGGCGCCTCCGTGAACCGCTCGCGGGCCGCCTCGGGCGACACGTCGAGCAGGCACGTCAGGTTCGGTACGAGCCCACCGGTCGCCCAGCGGTTGATGCGGGCGACCTCGGTCGGCGAGAGGTCGCGTCCGGCGCCCTGGTAGGCGACGGACGAGTCGATGTACCGGTCGGAGATGACGACGGCGCCGCGCTCCAGGGCGGGCCGTACGACGGTGTCGACGTGCTCGGCGCGGTCGGCGGCGTACAGCAGGGCCTCCGCGCGGTGCGAGAGACCGGCCGAGGACACGTCCAGCAGGATCGACCGCAGCCGCTTGCCGACGGGCGTGGCGCCCGGCTCGCGCGTGACGACGACTTCATGGCCCTTGGCGCGGATCCACTCGGCGAGCGCCTCGGCCTGCGTCGACTTACCGGCGCCGTCGCCGCCCTCCAGGGCGATGAAGAAGCCGGTGGCGCAGGGAGCCTGCGCCGGGTCGTCGCCGCCGCGCAGCGCGTCGAGCAGGTCGTGCCGCAGCGGTACGCCCTGCCGGTCGTCGGCCTTGGCGAGGACCAGCGCGGCCACCGGCAGGAGCAGCGCGCCGACCAGCATCAGCGTGAAGGCGGCGCCTCCGTGGTCGAAGACGAACTTGCCGTTGACCATGCGGTGCGGCCCGATCGCGGCGGCGACCACGGGGGCCACCAGCGCGCCGAGCGCGACGCTCAGCCGGACGACGGCCTGGAGGTGTTCGGTGGTGCGGGCCCTGCGGTAGTCCTCGACCTCCTGGTCGAGCAGCGCGTGCCCGGTGTTCGCGGCGACGCCCGCGCTGACGCCGGTGAGGGCCAGGAGCAGCAGGACGGTCGTCACGTCGGGCACGAGGCCCGCGGCGAGCAGTGCGAGGCCGGTGAGGGCGATCGCGAGAGCGAGCAGCCGGCGGCGGGAGAGCGAGGTCAGCAGGGAGGGCGCGGTACGGATGCCGACGACGGTGCCGCCGGTGAGCGCGAGGACGATCAGGCCGTACGTGACGGGGCCACCGCCCAGGTCCTTGGCGTGCAGCAAGGCGACGGCGACGGCCGCGGCGACGGCCGTGGCGACGGCGGCACAGGCGACGACGAGCAGCGGGATGGCACCCGTACGCCCCTTGTCGGTCCCGGTGCCCGTACGCGGCCTGCGGAGCCCTTCGAGGGGGCTACGCGCGCGTGGCGTCTGCGTACCGGGAAGGCGCAGGAAGTAGACGATGGACAGCGAACCGGCGAACAGCCCGGCCGCGAGGAACGAGGCGAGCCCCGCCTGGTGCAGTGCGAACCAGTCGAGCCCGGCGCCCAGGAGGTTGCCGATGAGCGTGATGGCGACCAGCGCGGCGGCCGCGAGGGGCATCGCCACGAATCCCGTACGCAGCGACAGGCGCCGCAGCGCGTCCATGTGGTCCGGCAGCGGCCGTACCGTCGCGCCCTCCAGGGGCGGCGCGGGCAGCAGCGCGGGCGCCACGCTCTCCCTGGCGACCGTCCAGAACCGCTCGGCGACCCCGACCACGAAGGAGGTCACCAGGATCACCGCGAGGGCGTTGTCCGGCGTCCAGTCGATCCACAGCGGCGCGACGATCAGCAGCGCCGCGCGCACGCCGTCGGCGCCGACCATGGTCCAGCGCCGGTCGAGCGGGCCACCCGGTGAGGTGAGGGAGGTGAGCGGTCCGAGGAGCACCGCTCCGAAGAGCAGCGTCGCGAGGACACGCGCTCCGAAGACCGCGGTGATGGCGAGGGCCACGCCACGGTAGCCGCCGCCGAAGGCACCTTCCGCGATGGCCGACTGGAGCGCGAGAATCACCAGGACGAGCAGGGCGAGCGCGTCGCCGACACTGCCGACGAGATGAGCGCTCCACAACCGCTTCAGCTGGGGTACGCGCAGCAGAGCGCGGACCGCACGCTCTCGGGAATCTGCGACCAGGGCGTCGTCGGGGGCCGGGATTCCGGCCGTTGGCTGCTCGGCACGCGTCATCCGTCCAGCCTATCTGGACGCGCCGCTTCCCCGAGGGCCCACCCGAACTAACGCCCGGTCGCCCCGCTGCGTCAGTCCTCCGAAGAGGCAGCCTTACTCGAAGCCGCCGCCTTCTTGGCAGTGGTCTTCTTAGCGGCGGTCTTCTTAGCGGTCGTCTTCTTAGCTGCGGCAGTCTTCGTGGCGGCGGCCTTCTTGGCGGGCGCCTTCTTGGCAGGTGCCTTCTTGGCGGCCTTCTTCGCCGTCTTCTTGGCGGGCCCCTTCGCCCGCTTCTCAGCGAGCAGCTCGTAGCCGCGCTCCGGGGTGATGTCCTCGACCGAGTCCGCCGCCCGCAGCGTCGCGTTGGTCTCGCCGTCGGTCACGTACGCGCCGAAGCGGCCGTCCTTGACCACGACGGGCTTCCCGCTGACCGGGTCCTGGCCCAGCTCCTTCAGCGGCGGCTTCGCGGCCGCGCGCCCCCGCTGCTTCGGCTTGGAGTAGATCTCCAGGGCTTCTTCGAGCGTGATGGTGAAGAGCTGCTCCTCACTCTCGATGGAGCGCGAGTCGGTGCCCTTCTTCAGATACGGGCCGTACCGGCCGTTCTGCGCGGTGATCTCGACGCCCTCGGCGTCGGTGCCGACCACGCGCGGCAGCGACATCAGCTTCAGCGCGTCCTCAAGGGTGACCGTGTCCAGCGACATGGTCTTGAAGAGCGAGGCCGTGCGCGGCTTGACCGCGTTCTTGCCGGTCTTCGGCGTGCCCTCGGGAAGGATCTCCGTCACATACGGGCCGTAACGCCCGTCCTTGGCGACGATCTGGTGGCCCGACGCGGGGTCCGCACCCAGTTCGAAGTCCCCGCTCGGCTTGGCGAGCAGCTCCTCCGCGTACTCGACCGTCAGCTCGTCGGGCGCCAGGTCCTCGGGGACGTCGGCCCGCTGGTGCTCCTCGGAGTCGCGCTCGCCGCGCTCGATGTAGGGGCCGTAGCGGCCCACGCGCAGCATGATGCCGTCACCGACGGGGAAGGACGACACCTCGCGGGCGTCGATCGCGCCGAGGTCGGTGACGAGTTCCTTGAGACCGCCGAGGTGGTCGCCGTCGCCGTTGCCCGCGTCGGCCGCGCCGCCGGAGGGCTCGCCCTCACCGAAGTAGAAGCGCCGCAGCCACGGCACGGCCTGCGCCTCGCCCCGCGCGATGCGGTCGAGGTCGTCCTCCATCTTGGCGGTGAAGTCGTAGTCGACGAGCCGCCCGAAGTGCTTCTCCAGCAGATTGACGACGGCGAACGACAGGAACGAGGGGACGAGCGCCGTCCCCTTCTTGAAGACGTATCCGCGGTCGAGGATGGTGCCGAGGATCGACGCGTACGTCGACGGGCGGCCGATCTCGCGCTCTTCCAGCTCCTTGACCAGCGAGGCCTCGGTGTAGCGGGCCGGGGGCTTGGTCGCGTGCCCGTCGACCGAGATCTCCTCGGCGGAGAGCGCGTCTCCCTCGTTGACCTGCGGAAGCCTGCGCTCGCGGTCGTCCAGCTCGGCGTTCGGGTCGTCGGCGCCCTCGACGTACGCCTTGAGGAAGCCGTGGAAGGTGATGGTCTTGCCGGACGCGCTGAACTCGGCGTCGCGGCCGTCGGAGGCACGGCCACCGATCTTGACCGTGACGGAGTTCCCGGTCGCGTCCTTCATCTGGGAGGCGACGGTCCGCTTCCAGATCAGCTCGTAGAGCCGGAACTGGTCGCCGGTCAGGCCGGTCTCGGCGGGCGTGCGGAAACGATCACCCGAGGGACGGATCGCCTCGTGCGCCTCCTGCGCGTTCTTGACCTTCCCGGCGTACGTACGCGGCTTGTCCGGCAGGTAGTCGCTGCCGTAGAGCTGCGTGACCTGAGCGCGAGCGGCGGAGACCGCCGTGTCGGACAGGGTCGTGGAGTCCGTACGCATATAGGTGATGAAGCCGTTCTCGTACAGCTTCTGGGCCACCTGCATCGTGGCCTTCGCGCCGAAGCCCAGCTTGCGCGAGGCCTCCTGCTGCATCGTCGTCGTACGGAACGGGGCGTACGGGGAGCGGCGGTACGGCTTGGACTCGACGGACCGTACGGAGAAGTTCGTGTCCTGGAGCGCGGCGGCCAGCGCACGTGCGTTCGCCTCGTCCAGGTGCAGGGTGTCGGATTTGAGCTGCCCGACGGAGTTGAAGTCACGGCCCTGGGCGATGCGCTTGCCGTCGACCGAGGTGAGGCGGGCGACGAGCTGCGACGGGTCGGAGGCGTCACCGGCGCGGCCGGTGCCGAAGGTGCCGGTCAGGTCCCAGTACTCGGCGGAGCGGAAGGCGATGCGCTCGCGCTCCCGTTCGACGACGAGGCGGGTGGCCACGGACTGGACGCGGCCCGCCGACAGGCGCGGCATGACCTTCTTCCACAGGACCGGCGAGACCTCGTAGCCGTAGAGGCGGTCGAGGATGCGGCGGGTCTCCTGCGCGTCGACCATGCGCTTGTTCAGCTCGCGCGGGTTGGCGACGGCGCTGCGGATCGCGTCCTTGGTGATCTCGTGGAAGACCATCCGGTGGACGGGGACCTTGGGCTTCAGGACCTCGAGGAGGTGCCACGCGATGGCTTCGCCCTCGCGGTCCTCATCGGTGGCGAGGAAGAGTTCGTCGGAGTCCTTCAGCAGGTCCTTGAGCTTCTTGACCTGCGCCTTCTTGTCGGCGTTGACGACATAGATGGGCGCGAAGTCATGCTCGACGTCCACGCCGAGGCGGCGCACCTCGCCGGTGTACTTCTCGGGCACCTCCGCGGCGCCGTTGGGGAGGTCGCGGATGTGCCCGACGCTGGCCTCGACTACGTAGCCGGGGCCGAGGTAGCTCTTGATCGTCTTCGCCTTGGCAGGCGACTCGACGATGACGAGTCGGCGGCCGCCCTGTGCGGTCTCGCTGGTCGGGGACAACTTCGCTCTTCTCTCCGGTCGACGCTCGGTGGCAGTGCGCGGTGGCAATGCTCGTAGCAGTGCTCCTGGCAGTGCGGTGGCAGTGCTCGCATGGCTTGCGTTGCGCTGACGCTGCGGAGTGTGACGGTACATCCCGCCCCCGTGTCAAACGGTAAAAGCCCGCAACGGCCACTCGAACGGTAACCCGACTACCGCCATTCCTGCCGCCCGGAGTGGCGACCTGCCGTTTCGGCGACCCGCCGGGGCAGCGGCCCCGCCGCACCTGCGCGATCACCTGGAGCCGTCCGCTCCCCGGTACCTGAGGAGTCCCCGTATCGCCCCGGACCAGTCCCCTCCCCGGCATCGGAACGAGCCTGCCCGCCGTGCCGAAACGCGACACCGTCCCCGGGAAGCGCGACCCCACTCCCTACGGGAGTACCACCCGCCGCACCACCGGGACAGCCCCGCCCGCGTCCTCGGCGTACGGCCGCCCGTCGACCGGAACACGGCGCTCCGCCGCAGCCGAAATACGACGCTCCACCGTCACCGGAAGGTGGCGGTCCGCCGCTGTCGGCGCCTGCTGTCGGCGCCCGGATTCACAGCCGAGTGAAACACCACACTCCGAGAAGCAGCGCCCCGAAACCGGCGAGCGCGGAGAGCGTCGCCGATGCGACAGGCTTCACACCGTGGGCGACGGGCTCGCGGTGCGCGACCCGCGCACCGGTCCACAGCAGCAGTCCGGCACCGAACAGCGCGAACACCGTTCCGGCGAAGATCGCGGGTGCGCTCTCCATGGCCCTTGCCTCCCCGTGGCAGCTCTTCTCGGCGGTCCGCCAGGAGGCTGGCACAGCCGGGAATCGGGAGCGCGAAATCCGGGTGAACGACGGACGGCGCCCGCAACCCCGCACCCCGCGGAACCCGCCGTACGCCCCGGCATTCGCCGTACGCCCCGGAACCCGCCGTACGCGCCCGAATCGCCGGATGCGTACGGGATGTTGGCCGATTTCACCACCCCGGGCACCGCCCCGGGCGCCGCCGCACGGGCCAGGCCCTACGCCCGGACCGGCAGCAGGAAGCCCTGCTCCACCAGGAGCCTGATCTGCGCGGGCGTCCGGTCCCGCAGCAACACCGGGTCCTCCCCGACCAGTTGGGCGATGGCGTCCAGGATCCGCCCGGCGCTCAGCGAGCCGTCGCACACACCCGCGAATCCGGCGCCCACGGTGTCCACCTTGGTGGCCCGACGCATCCCTCGGTGCTGGCGCAGCACGACGTGCTCCGGGTCCTCGGCGCCCGGCAGCCCGACCTGCTCCTGCATGACCTCGTCGGCGAGCTTGAAGTGCCCGGCGAGCAGCGCCGCGTCGTCGTGCGTACGCAGGTACTCCTGGCGGTCGAAGAACTCCCGCACCGTCTCGCCGAGCGGCTGCTCGACGGGGTGCGGCCACTCCTCGACGGTCACGGTCGGCTCGGCGGCCCCGGACTTGCGCAGGGTGATCCAGCCGAACCCGACGGCCCGCGTCCGGCGCGCCTCGAACTCGTCCAGCCACGCCTCGTACCGCTGCGCGTACGCCGCGGGGTCCTGGCGGTGGTCCCCCGCGTCCCGCAGCCACAGCTCGGCGTACTGCGTGATGTCCTGGACCTCGCGCTGCACGATCCAGGCGTCACAGCCGCGCGGCACCCAGGAGCGCAGGCGGTCCTGCCACTCCTCGCCGTCCACGTGCTGCCAGTTGGCCAGGAAGTGCGCGTACCCCCCTTCGTTCAACCGCTCCCCCGCCTCCTGAACGAGCGACCGGCACAGATCGTCCCCGCCCATCCCGCCGTCGCGGTAGGTGAGCCGGGCCCCCGGCGAGATCACGAAGGGCGGGTTCGACACGATCAGGTCGTACGTCTCCTCGCCCACCGGCTCGAAGAGGGAGCCCTCGCGCAGGTCCGCCTCCGGGGCGCCGGACAGCGCGAGCGTGAGCCGGGTGAACTCCAGCGCCCGGGGGTTGAGGTCGGTCGCCGTCACGCGCGTGGCGTGCTGTGCGGCGTGCAGGGCCTGGATTCCGGAGCCGGTGCCGAGGTCGAGCGCGCTGTCGACCGGGGTCCGCACGGTGATCCCGGCGAGTGTCGTGGACGCCCCGCCGACGCCGAGGACGACACCTTCGTCATGGCTGCCGATGCCGCCCGCGCCGCCGACAGCGCAGCCCAGGTCGGAGACGATGAACCAGTCCTCGCCGTCCGGTCCGCCATAGGGGCGCACATCCACGGTCGCCCGCAGCTCGTCCCCCTGGCCGGCCAGCCAGCGGCTCTCCAGGAGAGCGTCGACGGGCAGAACGTCCGCCACGCGCGCGTGGGGGACGGTTTCCTGGAGCAGGAAGAGGCGTACGAGGGCCGCGAGGGCGCCGTCCCCGCGGGTGGCCCGCAGCGCGGGCACGGTCTCACTGCGCGCGAGCGCGGCGTACGCGGGCGCCCCGAGCAGTTCGAGCAGCCCGTCGGCGGTGAAGTCGGCGGCGAGCAGAGCCTCTCGCAGGGAGGCGGCTACGTCGGCGCGGTCGGACGAGGGCAGGGGGAGGCTGGGGTTACTCACACCCCCATTGTGGCCCGCGGACAACGCCGACGCCCTCGGCGCCGCCGTGGGTACCGAGGGCGTGGAAGACGTATCGCCGCCAAAAGGCCGGCCCCTACGCAAGGGGCCAGTCCTGTGCGAGGGGGCTACTCCTTGGCGGACGGTGTGGCGGACGCGCTCTTACAGCTGTCCTGCTTGCCCATCGCCTTGCCGACCTCCCCCTCCTGCAACTTCTCCAGCGCCTCGTTGCCGCTCTTGCTCAGCTTGTCCAGCTCGCCCGCGACGTCCTTGAGGCCGTCCGCGAAGTCCGCCTGGTTCTTGGTGTTCAATCCGTCGACCTGCTTCTTCAGGTCCGCGTACGACTTGGAGATGCCGTTCAGTTCCTTGACGGCGTCGTCCGTCTTCTTCTGACCGTCGTCGACCGGCGGCGCGCCCGCGTCCTTCACGGAGGAGCCCATCGCCTTGTAGGCGTCGGACATGTCCTGGAACGCCTTGGAGTCGGTCTTCTGGACGTCGGCGGGCGAGCTGTTGTCGGAGGTCTCCTTCTGGATCGCCGCGTTGGCGTCCGCGATCTTCTTCGACTGCGGCTGGACGGAGTCACAGACCTTCTTGGCCCAGTCGTCCAGTTCCTTGTTGCCGTCGTCGCTGCTGCACCCGGACAGAGTGAGTACCAGTACCGCACCGCCGGACAGTGCGGCTGCAAGCTTCTTGTTCACCGGATTGGTCCCTTCCATGGCTCTCGGCCCCGGAACTTACACGCCAATCGAGCGACAATCGCATGTCGTGGGTCCGGTACAACCGCTATTGCAGCCATTTGCACCAAGCAGATGGCGGGGAGCGCGAGACGAGACTCACGAGTCGTCAGAGAGACACACTCGCAAGCCTCAGAGACCTACTCACGTGCCGTCAGAGACCTGGCGCCCGTGGGCGTGCCCACACGCGGACGGGCGGACGGCGCGTCAAAACGCGCCGTCCGCCCGCCCCTTGGACGCGTGCCGCTCCTGCTACGAAACGACCGCCGGATCGGCCGACTTGGCCGCCCGCCCGGCGTTGCCCTCGTCCCCGACGGCGATGCCCCGCCGCTTGGAGACGTAGACGGCGCCGATGATGACCGCGATGGAGGCCACCGCGATGAGGACCCGCATGCCGACGCTGGCGTCGTCCCCGTAGCTGAACTGGATCACCGCGGGCGCGATGAGCAGCGCCACGAGGTTCATCACCTTCAGCAGGGGGTTGATCGCCGGGCCCGCCGTGTCCTTGAACGGGTCGCCCACGGTGTCGCCGATGACCACCGCGGCGTGGGCCTCACTGCCCTTGCCGCCGTGATGGCCGTCCTCGACGAGCTTCTTCGCGTTGTCCCAGGCACCACCGGAGTTGGCGAGGAACACCGCCATCAGCGTGCCGGTGCCGATCGCGCCCGCCAGGAACGAGCCGAGCGCGCCGACGCCGAGCGAGAAGCCGACCGCGATCGGCGTGAGCACGGCGAGCAGACCCGGAGTGGCCAGCTCGCGCAGCGCGTCCTTGGTGCAGATGTCGACGACGCGCCCGTACTCCGGCTGCTCGCTGTAGTCCATGATCCCGGGGTGCTCGCGGAACTGCCGCCGCACCTCGTAGACCACGGCCCCGGCCGATCGCGACACCGCGTTGATCGCGAGCCCCGAGAAGAGGAAGACGACCGCGGCGCCGAGGATCAGGCCCACCAGGTTGTTGGGCTGTGAGATGTCCATCACCAGGTTCATCGGGGCGCCGTCGCCGAGTTTCTCGCCGACGTCCTTGGCCGCTGTCGCGATGGCGTCGCGGTACGACCCGAAGAGCGCCGACGCCGCGAGGACCGCGGTCGCGATGGCGATGCCCTTGGTGATGGCCTTGGTGGTGTTGCCGACGGCGTCCAGGTCGGTGAGCACCTGCGCGCCCGCGCCCTCGACGTCACCGGACATCTCGGCGATGCCCTGGGCGTTGTCGGAGACGGGGCCGAAGGTGTCCATGGCGACGATGACACCGACGGTGGTCAGCAGCCCCGTACCGGCGAGGGCGACGGCGAAGAGGGCGAGCATGATCGACGTACCGCCGAGCAGGAACGCCCCGTACACGCCGAGCCCGATCAGCAGCGCGGTGTAGACGGCCGATTCGAGGCCGATCGAGATGCCCGCCAGTACGACGGTGGCCGGACCGGTCAGCGAGGTCTTGCCGATGTCCCTGACGGGACGCCGGTTGGTCTCGGTGAAGTAGCCGGTGAGCTGCTGGATCAGGGCGGCCATCACGATGCCGATGGCCACGGCGATGAGCGCGAGGACCCGGGGGTCGCCGTTGTGGCCCGCGATCGCCGCGTCCGTGACGCCGTCCAGCTTCGCGTACGAGGACGGAAGGTAGATGTAGACGGCGCCGGCCACGAGCGCCAGCGAGACGACCGCGGAGATGAAGAAGCCGCGGTTGATGGCGCTCATGCCGCTGCGGTCGGCACGCCGCGGCGCCACCGCGAAGATGCCGATCATCGCCGTCACGACACCGATGGCCGGAACGATCAGCGGGAAGGCGAGCCCGGCGTCGCCGAACGCCACCTTGCCGAGGATCAGCGCGGCGACGAGCGTGACGGCGTACGACTCGAAGAGGTCGGCGGCCATACCGGCGCAGTCGCCGACGTTGTCGCCCACGTTGTCGGCGATGGTCGCGGCATTGCGCGGATCGTCCTCCGGAATGCCCTGCTCGACCTTGCCGACCAGGTCGGCGCCGACGTCGGCGGCCTTGGTGAAGATGCCGCCGCCGACACGCATGAACATCGCGATCAGCGCGGCTCCGAGCCCGAATCCTTCGAGCACCTTCGGTGCGTCGGCCGCGTAGACGAGCACCACACAGGAGGCGCCCAGCAGACCGAGCCCCACCGTGAACATGCCGACGACGCCGCCCGTACGGAAAGCGATCTTCATGGCTTTGTGCGAGACGGCGGTGAGATCCTTTTCGGGTTCTCCTTCCGCCGGGGTGGCCTCCCGGGCGGCGGCCGCGACGCGCACATTGCTGCGCACGGCGAGCCACATACCGATATAGCCGGTGGTAGCCGAGAACGCCGCGCCGATCAAGAAGAAGATCGATCGTCCGGCGCGCTGATTCCAGTCGTCCGCGGGCAGCAGCATGAGCAGGAAGAACACCACGACGGCGAATACGCCGAGCGTGCGCAGCTGCCGGCCCAGATAGGCATTAGCGCCTTCCTGGATGGCCCGCGCGATCTTCTTCATGCTGTCGGTGCCCTCGCCGGCCGCGAGCACCTGGCGCACCAGGACACCGGCGACGACGAGCGCGGCGAGCGCGACGGCCGCGATGACCATCACGATAAGCCGATTGTCGTCCGTCAGGACTGCGGCTGCGAAGGTTGATGGGTGGTCAAACTCATGAGGGGTAGAAAGCCCCGCCATTCGTCCTCCTTGACGCTTGGGCTGAGCTCAAGATGTGGACGGATTGTAGGGAGCGGAACCTGATCAAAACAGAGCGCCACTAACGCAATTGACCTGAGATTGCTTCTCAGCAAATGATCGCGGCCACGGATTGGCCCCGAAAGCGGTAATGCCTCAAAACCGTTGACGAGAGATCGTCGATCTAGATAATGAGGTGATCAGAATAAGAAAAGGCCCTGTTCACCGTGGTGGTGACAGGGCCTGTCGGGGCGAGAGGGGCGTCGGGTTCCGGAGCCTCGACGCGAGCGCTCCGGACCGGGGCCATCGGGAACGGCCAGCACGGAAACCGGGAGCGGAAGCGGAGCCGATCAGGGCAGAAGTGGCGCGAGATCAGGGCCGAAGTGGCGTGGATCAGGGCAGGAGCGCCGCGGACCGGGGCAGGACCGGCGTGGATCAGGGCCGAATGCGTGGATCAGGGCACAAGCGGCGCGGGGGTCGTCGGCCACCTCATGCGGATCAGGCCACCGGACTCGCCGGCGGTGACCTCGACGTCGTCCACGAGACCGCTGATGACGGCGAGACCCATCTCGTCCTCGCCCTCGGCCTCCAGCTCGTCGCGCGCGCCGGGCACCCGGTCACCGGGCGCCGAACGGGGTGCCTCGTCGCCGACCTCGATGGAGAACATTTTCTCGTCCTCGATCAGCGCGACCCGCACCGGCGCGTCCACGCCGTTGCTCTGGTGCAGCCCGACGGCACGCGTGCAGGCCTCGCCGACGGCGAGCCTGACCTCGTCGAGGACGGCCTCGTCCACCCCGGCCCTGCGCGCGACCGCGGCCGCCACGAGGCGGGCGGTCCTGACGTGCTCGGGCAGCGCGCTGAAGTGGAGTTCAACGGTGGCCATGCATCCCCCTCGGACGTACGCGCGTGCTGTCAGGGGGCCGGGCCGCAGGCCCGGTCCCCTGCTGTACTGCCACTCCGGGCCTCAGTCGGTGGCAGCGACTGCTTCCTCGACCGAGGTGTGAATGGGGAACACCTTGGTCAGGCCGGTAATGCGGAAGATCTTGAGAATGCGCTCCTGGTTGCAGACCAGGCGCAGCGAGCCCTCATGGGCACGCACACGCTTCAGGCCGCCGACCAGCACGCCGAGCCCGGTGGAGTCGAGGAAGTCCACGCCCTCCATGTCGACGACCAGATGAAAACTGCCGTCGTTCACCAGCTCGACCAACTGCTCGCGCAGCTTGGGCGCGGTATAAACATCGATTTCGCCACCGACCTCGACGACCGTACGATCGCCGACGGTACGGGTCGACAGGGACAGGTCCACGGATCCTCCAGCACCTTGCTATCGAGCGGTCATCCCTCGGGACACCTCGGCAGAGCCCCCAGGACGGATCGCCAGCCGCGATGGCATTCAATCACTTACCGGCAGGCGTGCACGACGCCTTGGGACCATTGTCCATCCCGCCAGTGACACACTCGATGCCGATGGCCAAAATTTCTCCTACCGGAGGACCCTCTGCGGGCGCCCCGGCACAGACGTCCCCGCAGGCGGTCCTCGACCGCCTCAGCGCTGGGCCGAGCCGTGCATCGCGCGTCACTCATACGGAGCACTTGCCCCCACGTGCGGCTCGGTATGCAGTCTGGCCGGACCGCATCCGCCCCGAAGTCATATCCGCCGTCCGGGCGGCGGGCATCGAGCAGCCCTGGGCCCACCAGGCCCTGGCGGCCGAGCACGCCCTCGACGGGGAATCCGTGGTCGTGGCCACCGGCACCGCCTCCGGCAAGTCGCTCGCCTATCTCACGCCCGTCCTCTCCGCCCTCCTCGACGGCTCCGAGGCACCCAACGGGCGCGGCGCCACCGCCCTGTACCTGGCCCCCACCAAGGCCCTGGCCGCCGATCAGCGCCGGGCCGTCCGCGAACTCGCCGCCCCTCTCGGCAACGCCGTACGCCCCGCCGTGTACGACGGCGACACCCCCTTCGAGGAACGCGAATGGGTACGCCAGTACGCCAACTACGTGCTGACCAACCCCGACATGCTGCACCGCGGGATCCTGCCCTCCCACCCCCGCTGGGCCTCCTTCCTGCGCGCGCTGCGCTATGTCGTCATCGACGAGTGCCACACCTACCGCGGCGTCTTCGGCTCCCACGTCGCCCAGGTCCTGCGCCGCCTGCGCCGCCTCTGCGCCCGCTACGGCTCCGAGCCCGTCTTCCTGCTGGCCTCCGCCACCTCCGCCGACCCCGCCGTCTCCGCGGAGCGCCTCATCGGCCTGCCCGTGAAGGAGGTCGCCGACGACGCCTCGCCCCGCGGCGAACTCGTCTTCGCCCTGTGGGAGCCCCCGCTCACCGAGCTGCACGGCGAGAAGGGCGCCCCCGTGCGCCGCACCGCCACCGCCGAGACCGCGGACCTCCTCACCGACCTCGCCGTCCAGGGCGTGCGCTCGGTGGCCTTCGTACGCTCCCGGCGCGGCGCCGAGCTGATCGCGGTGATCGCCCAGGAACGCCTCGCCGAGGTCGACCGCTCCCTCGCCCGCCGCGTCGCCGCCTACCGGGGCGGTTACCTCCCCGAGGAGCGACGCGCCCTGGAACGCGCCCTGCACTCCGGCGAACTCCTCGGCCTCGCCGCCACCACCGCCCTCGAACTCGGCGTGGACGTCTCGGGCCTGGACGCCGTCCTCATCGCGGGCTACCCCGGCACGCGCGCCTCCCTCTGGCAGCAGGCGGGCCGGGCGGGCCGCTCCGGGCAGGGGGCTTTGGCCGTGCTGGTCGCCCGGGACGACCCCCTGGACACGTATCTCGTCCACCACCCCGAAGCGCTCTTCCGGCAGCCCGTCGAGTCCACCGTCCTCGACCCCGACAATCCGTACGTCCTCGCGCCCCACCTGTGCGCCGCCGCCGCGGAACTCCCCCTCGTCGACGAGGACTTCGCCCTCTTCGGTCCGGCCGCCGCGGAACTGCTTCCGCAGCTGGAGGCCGCGAAGCTGCTGCGCCGCCGCACCAGGGCCTGGCACTGGACCCGCCGGGAGCGGGCCGCCGATCTCACCGACATCCGCGGCGAGGGCGGCAGGCCCGTCCAGATCGTCGAGGAGGGCACGGGGCGGCTGCTCGGCACCGTCGACGCGTCCGCGGCGCACGCCACCGTGCACGAGGGCGCGGTCCACCTCCACCAAGGCCGTACGTATCTCGTGCGCCGACTCGACCTTGAGGACTCGGTGGCGCTGGTCGAGGAGGCCGTGCCGCCGTACTCGACGACCGCGCGCGATACCACCGCGATCGCCATCCTGGAGACGGATGTCGAGGTGCCCTGGGGCGAGGGCCGTCTGTGCTACGGCTCCGTCGAAGTGACCAACCAGGTCGTCTCCTTCCTGCGCAGGAAACTCATCACGGGCGAGGTCCTCGGCGAGACCAAGCTGGAGCTGCCTCCTCGTACGCTGCGCACGCGCGCCGTCTGGTGGACGGTCACCGAGGACCAACTGGACGCCGCCCGCGTCCATCCCGAGATCCTCGGCGGCGCCCTGCACGCCGCCGAGCACGCCTCCATCGGCATGCTGCCGCTGTTCGCCACGTGCGACCGCTGGGACATCGGCGGCGTCTCCGTGCCGCTGCATCCGGACACGCTCCTTCCCACGGTGTTCGTGTACGACGGCCATCCTGGCGGGGCCGGATTCGCCGAGCGGGCCTTCCACACGGCGCGGGAGTGGCTGACGGCCACGCGACAGGCGATCGCGGCCTGTGAGTGCGAGGCGGGCTGCCCTTCGTGCATCCAGTCCCCCAAGTGCGGCAACGGCAACGATCCGTTGCACAAGCGGGGGGCTGTGCGGTTGCTTTCGGTGTTGTTGCGGGACGCGGAGGGGACGGGCGGGTGAGGTGCCTGGCGGGGGCGCCTTCGCTGGCGGGGCACCTTCTCTGGCGGGGGCGCCTTCGGCGGGGTTTCGCCTCGGGTTCGTCTTTGGGGCGGGGCCGTGGGGGTATGTACGTGCTCGCCATCTTGGCGCGGGAGTCTGTTGGTTGTTGGGCTCGGGTAGTTGGATCCACTGTGCTCCGCGCGCACATACCCCCACGTCCCCTTCGGTGCGTTTGCGGCTGACGGCCGGTGGGGGGTGGCCCCGGGCGGGGCCAAGGCCCCCACGGCACGTCGTTTGAAGCGGTTCGACGGGTGGGTGGGCGGCATCCGGCACGGCGGAGCGGCGGGGCAGGCCCCATGGCCGTGAGGGAGAGGCCGCTGGGCCCGCCCGCGCTCGGGCCTTGGCGGAGAAGGTGCCTACGGAGGCAGAGGCCGTGACGTCGGCCACGTCCCTCCGCACCGCGCAGTGCAGAAGCCACGCCCCTTGCTCCCGCGCCACCCGGCCAGCCCCCGCACAGGCCGCCGATTCACCCGTCGCCCAGCGGTCCGCCGCGGCCAGTGCCGCCAAGTCCGCCGCGCCGCCCGCCCGATGCCGGGCCACGATGGCCTGCCCCATCGCCAGCACCGCCCCGCAGACCACGCAGAGCACCGCCATCACCACCGCCACCCACACCGTGGCCGCCCCCCGGTCCCTGTCCGGGCCGCTCCACATGCCGCCCCTCATACGCCCACCCCCACCGTCTCCTCCGCCGACGCCACCGCCTCCGACCGCAGCCGCAGGCCGAGACCCAGGGCCCTCGGGCCGGGTGCCTCCGCGACCACCTCGACCCGCACCAGGTCACCGTCCCGCCGCACGGACACACGCGCTCCACGCGGCGCCGCCTGCCGTGCCGCCGCCACGGCCACCGCCTCCGGGTCCTGCCGCGCCGCCGCGCGAGCCCCTGCCCTGGCCGCGTCCACGCACTGGATCTGCGCGCACGCGGCCAGCAACGTCCAGACGAGTGCCATGGCGAACAGGACCAGCGTCGGCAGCACCACGGCCGACTCCGCCGTCACGAACCCCCGGTCCCCCGCGTGCGCCCTCGGGCCGCGATCAGAAGGGCGCATGGAGTGCCTTCTCCACCAGTGCCTGCAAAGCCGCCCTGACCTGGCCGCTCGTCACCACCTTGTAGAGCAGTCCGGCGAACCCCACCGCCGCGATCAGCCCCATCGCGTACTCGGACGTGACCATCCCCGCGTCCCTGCCCTTCGCGCGAGTCCGCCGAAGCAGCGCTCGGGTGAATTTGCTCAGTTGCATGTCAACCCCCGTGGTTTCTGCGTGCGTTGTGTGCGCGACCCTGTTGGCCGCAGCCGTGTCCGGCTCGACTTCAGTCCGTACTCAGCAGGCCTTCCGCCAGCCCGATCAGCACCGGCAGGACCCCGACCGCGACGAATGCCGGAAGGAAGCACAGGCCCACCGGCGCGGTCATCAAGACCGCCGCCCTTCTCGCCTTGGCCGTGGCCGCCCGGGCCCGCGCGGAACGGGCGTCCGCGGCGAGGCGGGCCACCGGTTCCGCGGCGGGGGCTCCGGAGTCGCCCGCGCGCTCCAGGAGCCTGGCCAGCGGGGCAGCGGCCGGTATCGCCGCCAACTGCCGCCACGCTTCAGCTGGTTCGCTGCCCAGCCGCACTTCCGCCGCTCCTCGCGCGAGGCTCTCGCCCACCGGGCCGCGCAGCGACTCCCCGACAGCTCGGGCCGCTGCGACAGGCGCCGCCCCAGCAGTCACGCAGGCCGCCAAGAGGTCTGCGGCTAGCGGGAGTTGTCGCATGCCGTCCGCCTCCTCGCTAGCTGCCTCCGGTGTGCGGGGCGGTGCGTGGGTGCGCCGCCAGTGCCATGTGCCGTAGCCGACCACCGCCCCCGCCGCGAGCCCGGGGACGCCGCCCACCAGGGCGTAAGCCGCGCTCGCCACCCCTGCGACCGGTAACCAGGCGCGCGCCCTGTCACGCAGGCCCGACCACCGCTCCCCGCACCGCACGACCGGCCGCTCCACGGCCAGCAGCTGTCCGGCCCTCCGCCGCAGCGCCCTCTCGCGCCGCGCGGCCTGCACGACCAGCGCCAGCCAGAGCACGGCCGCGACTCCCCACACGGCCACCCCCAGCCTGTGGACAGAACTCATCGCCCCTCCGCTCCTCGAACGATCCGCAGCGCCCACCACACCCCGACGCCCTCAAGCACCCCGCCCGCCGCCAAGCAGCCGAGACCCGCTCCCGTGTGCAGCAGCACCCGCAACGGCTCCGCTCCCAGCGCGCCGCCCATCAGCAGCCCCAGCACCGGAAGCCCCGCGAGCATCACGGCGGTCGACCGGGCGCCCGCCAACTGGGCCCGCAGATCCGCCCGCTGGTCGCGCTCCGAGCGCAACGCGCCCTCCAGCCGCTCAAGGCCCGCCGCCAGACCCGCACCGCGGTCCACCGCCACCCGCCAGCACGCGGCCAGCCCCAAAAGCCCCTCCGCCCCCGGCTCCCGCGCCGCCTCACCGAACGCCCCCGGCACATCCCCGCCGAACCGCGCCGCCGCCAGCACGGCATTCCGGCCCTCACCGGCCCCGTCACCCCCGGCCCCGTCTCCCCCGCGGGTGCCGCCATCGAGGGCCAACCGCAGCGCCTCCCCCGGCTGCCGCCCCGCCCGCACCTCGCCCGCGAGCGCCCCGCACAGCGCGATCACCGCGTCACCGCGCCGCTCGCGCTCCCTGCGCGCGTCCCTGGCCCGCCGCACACGCCCCGCCAACGGCACTCCCGCCGCGCCCGCGACCAGCGGCAGCGGCGACTCCCCGAGGAGCGCCACCACCACCCCTGCCGCCAGGCACCACCACTCATGCCGCACCCGAGCGCGCCCAGCGGCCACTGCCCGCCGCCAGAAGCGGCCACCCGCCTTCTCGGGCACCCCGGCCCCGAGCACCGACCGGACCCGCCGGGCCGTGCGGTCACGACCGTCCATCAGCCAGGCCGCGCTCCCCGCGCACACGGCCGCCGCCCACATCGCCGTACTCACACCGCACCACCCCGGGCCCCGCCCTCCAGAAGCGCGCTCAGCCGCCCCCACCCGGGCCCCTCGGTGAAGGCCTCCTTGCCCCACCGCAGTGCGGGCACCGTCACCACCAGACCCGACGCTGCGCGCTCCAGCACATGCACCTCGGCGATGCGGCGGCGGCCCGCCCGATCTCGTACGAGATGGATCACCACGGACAGCGCGGCCGCCAACTGGCTGTGCAGGGCGGCCCGGTCGAGCCCGGCGGCCGTGCCCAGGGCCTCCAGGCGGGCGGGCACGTCCCCTGCGGCATTGGCATGCACCGTGCCGCAACCCCCCGAGTGCCTGACCTAACCGTGCAAAGCGATTCGCAACGGTCCAGGTCTTCACACACGCGCTCGAAGGTATGTATGAGCCAGAAGACCGTAGTCATCTACGACCGCCTGTCCCGCCTCTTCGCTGAGGAAGCACCCGACCACCGCATTGCCGCCTGCAAGGCATACGCCGCTCAGCGCGGGTGGAAGGTTGTGCACGTCGCCACCGACACCAACGTCAGCGGAGCGAGCCGACTGGAAGACCGACCCGGTATGCGGGAGGTTCTGGCATGGCTGCCCCGCGTGGACTACGTGCTTGCCGCGAAGCTCGACCGGTACGCGCGCAGCGTCTTGGAGTTCTCGCGACTGCTGGACGCCGCTAAGGCGACAACCACGGTGGTCGTCACCGCCGACGGGATGGTCAACCCGGAGAACGGCTCGTTCCTCGCGAACCTGCTCGCCAGCTTCGCCGAGTACGAGCGAGACATGATCAAGGCCCGCATCACAGCGAGCAAGGAGCACTTCCGCTCGCGCGGCAATCACCTTGGCGGACTCGCCCCGTACGGCTACGTGTCCACGGGCCCGGTCAATGACAAGCGCTGGGCCATCGACGAGACGGCCGCCTCCATCATCCGCGAGTGCGCCGACAAGATCCTTCACCACGGCGCATCCGTCGCGGGGCTTGCACGGGAACTCACCGCGCGCGGCGTCCCTTCCCCGGCAGACCATGCCCGACAGCGCGACGGCCGCAAGGTACGCGGCACCAAGTGGCACACGACGACGCTGCGGGACGTGCTCTACACCCCCGCTCTTCGCGGGTGGCTCGTACAGGCCAAGCCAGGCAGCAAGCGGGGAGCACTGACCCACCAAGCCGTACTCGACGCGGAAGGGCGTCCGGTCTCCCCCGGGCCCGCAATCCTGGACGCACAGACGTGGACCAACGTCCGCGCAGCGCTCGACAGCAAGGCCAAGGGTCGGGGCGTGGACCGACCGAGCCGGGGCAAGGCTCTACTCCTCCACATCGCGCGCTGTGCTGAGTGCAACGGGCCCATGTACAAGCAGCGCCGTTCCGTGAACGGGAAGGACTACAGCACCTACGTATGCCCGAAGGGCGTTGGCAAGGCAGGCATCCATCGGCCGAACGTCGTTCTCGCGTCAGCCGTGGACGAGCTGGTCACTCGCCGCTACCTGACCGTGTTCGGTGGCTCCTACCTCAAGCGGTGGGCCGAGCCGGACGGCAGCGCTGTGCTCCAGCTCTCCGAGGTTCGGACGCAGATTGACCGCTTGGCAGGAAGCCTTGCCCAGTTGGACCCGAGCGGCCGAGCGGGTCAGCTCGTGATTCAGCAGATCACCGCCCTTGAACAGCGCGAGATCGAGTTGCGCAAGGAAGCCGACCACGCCGAGGGGCGATGGGTGGACGCAGGGGGCCCGGTCTCCGTCGAGTGGGAGCGGCGCGACGACGAGGGGCGGCGGGCGCTGCTCGCGGATATGGGAACACATGCCGAGATCCGACCGGCCACGCCCGGCGCACCGAAGCGGTTCGACGCATCGCGGGTGGCCGTGCGCTTCGACGGACCAGCATGGGTCCGGGAAACCGACCCGGCTACCGCTGAACTGGTCGCCATAGCTTTGGATGAGGCGGAAGCGTAAGACAGCAGCACGCGCGGGCCCCGTTCCTGAATCACCAGGGAGCGGGGCCCTTTGCTATGCCTCCAGAAGGCCACAGACAGCCCGAGGGACGTCGTTTGCCCGGTGGACGGCACCGAAGGGTAGCGGCGCGCCCCAACCCCGTCTGACGGCCGCCGAGAGGCCCCGGCCCCAAATGCCGGCCCAGGGTCCGACCCGCCCTCGCATCCGCCATACGCGAGGCCCTTCGGCTGCAAGGCAATCCGGGCCCGCTGCGCTTCGCGTCGGTCCGCCGGACAACCCACGCACTCGTAGGAGTCAGAGGGCAGCGAGACCGGCGCTTTACCGGCGCACTCTCTCAACCACGTAGGCACCTTCCGCCGTGAGGGTGCCTTTTCTCTGGCCCCGATTAAGACGCGTCTTAAGGAGAACAACCATGCGCGCCAAGTGCGAATGCGGGCAGCCACTCAAGACCTATTGCGGAACGGGCGAGCGCCCCAAGTGGTGCAGCCGTTCATGCCGGAACCGCGCCTACTACCAGCGCAAGACCTACGGCACCACCCGCTAACCAACCGAAAGGAACCACCGACCGTGAACGGAAACCAGCACTACCAGCGCGCCGAGGAACTACTAACGCAGGCATTCGTAAAGGGCTTGGCCAGTTACAAGGAATCTGACGAGGATCGGGCAATCCTCGTTCAGGCAGCGCACGCCCACGCACTACTTGCCAGCGCCGCCGCTACCGCTGACACGAAGCGATTCCAGGCCGCCTATTACGAGGGCAACGGCGAGGAACCCCCGACAAGCGCGGCACGTACCAGCCGCACCGAGTCCAATAACGCAGCCGCCCGCGCCTTTCTGGAGAGTGACAAGTGAACTTCGACGCCACCTATTGGACCCGACAGCGTGAACTCCTCGGCATTGACCCCGAGGTGCGACACGTACACTTCGCGCGATTCGTCGCCGACCAGTGCGGCCACGAATTGCGGCACGTTCAGCACGTCGGCTGGTACCGCTGGAACGGCCGAGTCTGGGAAGCAACCGGCGACGACGGCGCGGCAATGCAGGCAGTCACCGATGCTGCCCGCGCCCTCATGCGTCACGGGGCCGAGAACAGCGGCGACATGAATTGGGCGGCAGCCGCCGCTAACAAGATGCTCGTAAATCACCAGCGGCGCGCGATGGTTGCTGAGATGACCGTGCTGCCGCAGCTCCGCGCGACCGTTGATGAACTCGACGCACAGCGGCACCTGTTGACCTTCCGCAATGGCACCGTGGATCTCCGCACTGGGGAACTCCGACCACACGAGCCGGCCGACATGCTCACACAGTGCGCGAACGTCGATTACGTGCCCAATGCCGAATGCCCGCGCTGGCTGCGGTTCGTTGAGGAAGTGTTCCCCGATGACCCGGACATGCAGCGGTATTATCAGACCTTCCTTGGCATGGCAATTTCCGGCGAGGTGCGCGAGCACGCGCTAGGCGTTTGGTACGGCGAGCACGGCCGGAACGGTAAAGGCACCACCATTCGCACCATGCAAAAGGTGTTCGGGCATGACGTAGTGCATGAGGTGCCATTCACCATCTTTGAGAACGTGCGCGGTCAGGCTGTCCACACTGAACAGATAGCAGCACTGCGAGGAAAGCGACTCGTCGTCGCACAGGAAGGTAACCAAGGGGTGCCCATGAATACGGCACTCCTTAAGAACCTGAGCGGCGGGGACCGAGTCAGTACCCGACACCTTCACGGAAAGGTGTTCTCTTTCGACCCCACCTTTACGATCGTGCTCGCCACCAACTATCTGCCGGAATTCGGCTCGGGTGGTGCTGCGCTGTGGGCCCGCACCAAGGCAATGCTGTTCGGCGTCTCGTTTGCCGACCGGCGCGACCCCGACCTAGAGCCGACCATTCAGGGGCCCGAGCGAGAGGGCGTCGCCGCATGGGTGGTGCGCGGTGCCGTCCGCTACTACAGCGAGGGGCTGCGCGACCCGCTCAGCGTCATTGCAGCGACCGAGCATCACAAGGATGAGGTGGACCCGCTAAAGCCTCTTGTGGGCGAGGTATTCGAGTACGACACTGACAGCGAGGTAAAGCGCTCCGACTTCAATCGCGAGTTGAAGCAGTGGCGCGAGGACAACGGCGATAAGTCGGCCAAGTTCGCCCCGAGCAACGTCAAGAATCACCTAAAGACGAACGGGGTAACCGAAGTTCAGCGCAAGGGTAAAGGGTGGATGTATCGGGGGATTTACCTGCTGTCCGAGCCGCCCGCGCACCTGGCAGAGGCGTTCGGACCGGGGATTCTTGACCAGACGCAGCGCTGACAGCGAAAGGCTCACTTTAGCGGGAGGGCGGTAACAGAAAAGCTGTGACCTGTACCTAGATCCCATACATGTATGAGGAGAAGGTACGGGTAACAAGAAATCTGTTACCGGCCCCCACGCTTTGGCGACATTCTCGCTGTTTGGGCGCGATTTCCCCTCTTTCGATTCGCGTCGGTGTTATGGGCCATCCACACACTCTCTTAGTAGTAGACGGGGCTGGTTCTCCCCTCTCGGTTGGCGTTGCCTTTCACTCGCTCGGTGACCGGTCGGGCCCCACTCCTGGCCGGTCACCTAGCAACGTCGCTAGCTGCTCGTACACACATTCGAACCAATGCGGGTGCTGCCGCAATCCTCCTAATTCTTCGGTGAGTTGGTCTCACGCGCGCATAAGCGGCGGAGCGCTCACCGGTGGGCCCCCTTGCCCGCTGTGGTCTCAGCACAAGACCCGGCGAGTAAGGGGGCCTTTTTGTATATCCGAGAGGAAACCGATGACCTTCTATGCCCGCGATGGGCGGCCTATTTCCCAAAGCCACGCCATGACGACCGCCGGCCAGGGGTCCAATTCGCGGCTCAACACTGCGCGAATGCAGGGGAATTCGACCGAGAACGCCGATCGTCTTATTCGGGAGCGCCGGGACGCTGCCGCCGCCTCGGTCAGTCATAACGACAAGGTGCAGCAGCATTACGCGGAAAGCGCCGCAGAGCATGAAGCTGGGCAGCGCGAGCTTGAACGCTGGAAGGCCGAGCAAAAGGCGGACACCGAGTCTCGAAAGCGCCGCGAGTTGGGCGAGCGCTGGCAGGCAGAGACCGACATTACCGTTAGCCGGTCTTCCGACCACTCGGAGGATCTGGCCGCAGCGCGGGAGAGTTTCAACAACTTCACGCAGCGCGCCGAGGGCGAGGAACTAGCCGCCCGCATCTTCAACCGCATTCACGCCCCCTGGCTCTAAGGAGACATGCCATGACCGAGGAAATCACCCCCGAGGACCTGATCACCGATAACCATGAATTCATGATGCATAACGTGCGTCATGGTTCTCTCGCACCGAAGACGGCCGAGGAGCGATGGCAGGAACTACAGGCCGTTGTCGGCCAGATTGAGCGACTGACTGACCTTTATTACGAGCGAGCCGAGGCCGCTTCCAATGCCCGCGCAGATGCACGCGCGGCACACGCCCGATCCGCTGAGACTGGTAAGGCTGCTCCTGCCGGTATTGGCGCAAAGGTTCTCGATGCCGAACTAGCCGTAGACGGCACGCTATCCGCTGTTCGTGGCGCGCTGGACCGGCTCCCGATTGTCCGTAAGGCGTATGACGCGCTATTCGAGGACGACGCATTCGTTACCGAGTACCGCAAGGCCGTGTCGGCTGAATTCCTTAAGCGCCGGGATGTCGCGATCAAGGCGTTTCAGGTGCTAGAGGCGCAGGTTCCCGCGCTGGCTGAGCTGTATACGACCCTCGGGGAATTCACGCTCGATCACCTGCTGTGGGACACCGTCTCTGATATTGAGTTCAACGGCGAGAAGCTGTCGAACGGTGGGGTGTTCACCAAGTCTGAATGCAGTTGGGCAGCCCCCAAGCTAGCTACGGCCATCAGCGAGGCCCGCCGGATCATTCTGAGCGACGATCCGGTAACCGGCGGAACGCTACTTACCGAGAATCTGAACACTATTGCCGCTGCACTGCCCGAGCTTGCGGAGCAGCGATACGAGGAGTGGCAGGAGGCACTAGCCGCCGAGCGAATGCAGATGCGCAACGCGGGGCCGTACGGCGCGTTCTCCCACTAGGAAGTTCTCAGCGGGTCAGCCCGTTGCTTCCCTGGTCTCTCGCTGTCCCTGGCGTTGGCCGTCGCATTCGCTGTGAGTGCTCGGCGCGTGATTCGCTGATTCGCTCGCTGAATTTCACGGAATGTGACGGCCGGCTGGGGCTACGGAATGTGATCGAAGGGGTGGGGGGTGACCCCCTTTCGGGTCCTTTCCCAACCGCAAGCGTGTAGCACCTCGCTCCCTGTACGGGTTATGGGGTCGCCGAACGCTCCGCCGCATACAGTGCGTGACGCTGCCCCCTGCGCCATTCGCCCTCGCTGATTACACAGAGCGGCGAATATCTATCGCCGACGAGAGGTGAATTCATGAACGCCAACAATGTGAAGCGCTGCCCTCGTTGCCAGCGCCATATCAGCGCGAGCCGGTCTAGTGGCCTATGTGCCTCGTGCACGTCCAAGGAAATGCGTGCCGCCCCGGCTATATGTCGATGGCGTACCTGCGCAGCGCGGGGATTCCCCAGCCTGCGCGGTTACTGCTCACGCATTCACCTGCTGGCGGGTGAGGGCGAGTGACCCCCGTCCGCGTGGTGCTGACCCCGGATGGTTGGGAGCCCTCGGACGACCCGGCCCCGCCCGGCACGGTGGCGTGGCGCTTCCCTCGCTCGCTGCCGATCCGTCCCGCCCGCGTCCCGCGTCCCCGCCCGCTGGCACCCCGTCCCGTGATCCGTGAGGGTCGCCGCCGCCATGGCTGGACCCGATGACTTGGCCCCCGCTGCCTGCCCCTCGCTGGGGTGGTTGTCGGGGGCCTTTGGGCTGCCCTCTTGCGTCGATCATGCGTAGGGGTGAGGCTCGTGCACGTCCGTGCAATCGACTCGGTACAGGAGTGCCCAATGGCCCTAAAGTTCCTGGGGATTTGGCCCAACACCCCCGACGACGGATCGCCCACGATCTGGCTGGACGACACGACCGGTGATCTGATCATCCAGTCGTGGAAGGCGGACGAGGAGACGATCCGGCAGGCGCAGGAAGTCGGCTCGGTGCCGGGCCACTCGACGGACGTTCCGGCGCACGAGACCGTGATCCGGCTACCTGCCAACATGCTCCAATTCATCCCCCGCCCGGACAGTGAGGACGACGGTGGCAACAGCGGTACGTGAATGCCTCGCAAAGGCGCAGCGCTCAGCGATGCACCTTGAGATGCGGGACAGCTACATGCGGGATGACCCGGAGTTCATCCGCTGGCAGGAGGGACACCGGTACGACCCGGCCGACCGTGAGTCGTGGTGGCGCTCGTGGCTGGACGTGGTGGCGGAGACGACCGGCCGGGGTGTCACCATGCGCCGTCTGCGCGTCGTCTCCGAGCCGCTGAGCGACTACGTCCGATACGAGTACGACGGCACCTTTACGAACGTCGCGGCCGGTGAGGACGTGCGCTGGCTGCCCCGTTCCCGGGCGCGTGATCTACTGCTCCCCGCGCTGGACGGGTGGGTCATGGACGAGGAGACCGTGATCCTTCACCACTTCAGCGGCGAGGGTCAGTGGACAGGGCCGCGCATGGAAGTCGTGCACGACCCGGTATTGGCCGCTCAGTACGTCCAGGCGTACGAGGCAGCGTGGGAGCGGGCGATTCCCCACGCGGAGTACCGGCCCGACTGATCACGCACCCATGGCTGTCTCTGCATCTTCCAGTGCCCAGCAGGCCCGGCAGGCTCTCGCGGAACGTCTCGCGGATCTCTGCCGGGATGCCGGGCTAACCGGTCTCGACCTAGCCGAGCGCTGCGGGTGGAGCCGGTCCAAGTCGTCCCGGATCATGAACGCCAAGACACCCCCGTCCGCTGACGACATCCGGGCGTGGTGTCAGGCGTGCGGTGCCGAGGACCAGACCGAGGACCTGATTGCCTCGCTGCGGACCGCCGAGGGCATGTGGGTGAACTGGCGGCGCATGGAGCGGGCCGGGCTCAGACAGGCGCAGGAGGCCCGCCTACCGCTGTACCAGCGGACCCGCCGTTTCCGGTCCTACTCGTCGTGGCTCGTACCGGGCATGATCCAGACACAGCCGTACACGACAGCCGCCCTCCAGGCGATCCAGCGACGGCGCGGCCTGGTGGACGACGTGGCCGACGCTGTGGCCGCCCGCATGGAACGTCAGCGGGTGCTCTACGAGGGTGACCGGCGGTTCGCGTTCCTCGTTGAAGAGTCCGTGTTGCGGGCCGGAATCGGTGGCGCTGAGGTCATGTCCGGGCAACTTGGCCACCTGATCTCCATTGCCTCACTTCCCAACGTCAGCTTGGGAGTTGTGCCCATGAGGCCCGACCGGGAGCGCTGGCCGGCTGAGGGGTTCTGGATCTATGACACCGCCCAAGTCAACGTCGAATTGATCTCCGGCTACCTCACGCTTACGCAGCCCAGCGAGGTAGGCATGTACGCCGAGACGTTCGCGGAACTGGCGGCGCTGGCCGTCTACGGGGCCCCCGCTCGTGCGCTGATCACATCAGCCTTGGATGCCCTCGGGTAACTCGCGTGCAACCTCGTGCAATCGCCTGTGAGTTGAGGTTCCGCCGTCCCTAGCTTGTTCGTCATCGGACCACGCGAGGGGACGGCGACGATGGCGAGCACGACGCAACACCCGGAGACCGACGCGAGCCAGCGGGAGTACACGACCTACGCCCCGCCCGGGGAGACGTGCCCCGCGTGCCGGAAGCCGATCAAGAGCCTTGAGCGCTGCCGCCGGGGCGAGGTCGAACGGCAATCCGCCAGCCCGGCAGTGGTCTACCGACACATCGACTGCAACGACCCGAGGGAGACCAAGCGCGGGTCGGCGCAGTGACGGCCCCCGCGAGGCGCGTGAGGGCCCGCCTGAACGCCCTACCGGCCCCGAAGCTGGTCAGCCTCATAGACGACCCTGACGGGCCGTACAGGGACTCTCCCGAGGGTTGGTGGACCGAGCGGGGCGGAGCGCTGGACGTGCGGTCCGGGGTCGTCTACTTCCCGCCCGGCAGCAACCCGCCCCCGTCCCCCTTCCGCGACGAGGAGACGTGAGGGCCGCGCGCGGCCTGGTGGTGGGTCTCGCTGCCGCAGCGTGGGTCTACGTCGTCGCCGTAATCGTGGCCCGAGGCTGGGCCGCCTGAATCTCCGTCCCTGCCGGACACGTATCCGCAGAGGTGTTCCCCCACCAGGAAACCCGGCAGGGGCGGCGCAATGCACCGTGCTCCACTTCGACAAGGAGGAACACAGGAATGACCGCCGTATCGAATGACCTCAAGACCGGCCGCTCCCTGGTGAGCGTCGACCTGTTCGACAGCATCGCCGAGTTCACCGTGACCCACTTCGGCTACGACCGCGACAAGGCGGAGCGGGCCACGGATCAGGCGCTCGCGTTCCTCGCCACGGTCGGCACGGCCACTGTGAAGATGGTCCCGAGTGACGACGTGGACGGCGCGCTGCACGCGTTCATCCTGCACACCGCCGACTACCGCGAGTTCTGCGAGACGCACGCGGGCCGGTTCCTGGAGCACAACCCGCGCCCCGGTGGTGGCGGCCGGGTCCTGGAGGAGGTGCAGGCGACGGCGCACGCGATCAAGTCCAACGGGTTCATGGTGCTGGACGCGCTGTGGACCGTGAACGGCGAGAACGCGGCGCAGTGCGACTCTGACTGCGGGCGCGACTACCGGGCCGCCTGACGGCCGGCTGACCCGTACTGGTGAAGGTGGGGCCGGTTCTCAACTTCGGGAACCGGCCTCGCTGTTGGAAGGTGAAGCATGATTTTCGATGGCCCGTACAGCCCGCCGGACGGGGCGCTGCAACTCCTCAATCCCGGCCCCGCCGAACTGGTCCTCAACCGGCGCGGGTCGTCCGTGTGGAAGGTCAAGACCGAGGCCGGTCCCTACGCGGTAAAGGTCGGCTACCCGAGTCGGACGCACGCATGGACCGCGCTGGCCCCTGCCCGTGAAGCCGCCGTTCTGCGACAGCTCAGCCATGAGCGGATCTTCAGCGGGGAGTGGGAGCACGGCACGTGGGGCGCTCAGCCGTGGCGGCGAGGAGACAGCCTCTATGACCGGTGGGCACCCTGCCGGGACGGGAAGGCTGAGCCGAACCTCGGAGAGGCCCTGTCGTGCGCTGTGGCCCTGTCGGGGCTGCACGGGATGGGATGGGTGCACGGGGATGTGCAGCCCGCGCATTTCCTTCTGGGGGAGTCGGCCGGGGCCTTCCTGATCGACCTGGCGCTGTCCAGCGGGGGGCGGATTCCCCGCGCCTATGACTTCCCGTACCGGGGCTGTCTCGTCCACTACGAAGCGCCGGAAATCTCGGCCAGCGTGTTGGAGTCGGGAGCGGCGACGCCGACACAGGAAGCGGACGTGTATGCGCTGGGAGCGGCACTGTTCATCAGCGCGACAGGGTGGCGGCACGTGGCCTACCCGGACGACGCTCCCCGGGAGGTTCAGCGGCAAGCCATCGTGGCGGGCCCTCACCGGCCCGTGGACGTGCCGGGAGTGCTCGGCGGTCTAATCCCCCACATGCTCAGCCGTACGCCCGCTGACCGGCCTACTAGCGCCGAGGTCTGCGAGAGGTTGAGCGCGGCCCTGTAGGGCTGAGCCTAGCCCCGTCTGTGCGCATCCCCCCATGGCGCATGGGCGGGGCTTTCCGCTGTGTGCGCCGCAGGTTCTATGTATGGTTTGGGCAGGCATTCACCCTCATGGCCCGTGTTCAGCGCCGCCAGCAGATGGATCACCTCGGCTCCCCGCACCTCGCCGACGACCAGCCGATCGGGACGCATCCGCAATGCCTGGCGCACCAGGTCGTCCAGGCCGACGAGGCCCTGGTTAGGAACAGTTCAGGTGTCTCAGTCGATGTCCTGTCTCATCCTCGGCGCATCTCCTCGCGGGTTGAACCTCACTCTGGGAGGCCGAGGGCTGTATCAGCATGGCGGCGATTCTTTGCAGTTCCTTGACCCCATCGCCACCTTGGGAAATCGCATGTGCCTCTGCGGGATCGGCCATAGAGTCATTTGCGTGATCGTCGTAGACAGCAACCAACTGTTTCAGGTGCAACCCAACGGTCCTGTCTGGATGCTGCTCAAGGCCGTGGGCAAGCAGACGGGACACTCCTTGGCGATCAGTGAGGTCTCGCTCTGGGAGGCCGTGAACAAGGCCCGGGAACTACTCGAAGCCGACGAGAAGGCGGCCGTGAGTGCCGCGCGAAAGCTTTCAGGTCGGCTTGCCGCTTATGGCGACGAGGCAGGGCCCCGGGCCGTTCCTTCAGGGCGCGTTGATGCAGTGGTGCGCAAGTACGAGTCCAAGCTCCGTGACACGTTCCGGGTAATCAAGACCGCTCCGGAGCACGGCGTAGAGGCCCTCCGCAGGGAAGCTCTCCGTCTCCCGCCTTGCAAGCCATCTGGCGAAGGTGGCCGAGACACCGCGATATGGCTGTCAGCTGCGGCGGCGGCTGCGGTCGAACAGGAGGCTGCGAACACAGAGCTGCCCCTGCTGTTCGTCTCGAGCGACAAGGGCTTCGCGGATCCCGCCGACAAGCTCCAACTGCACCCTGCCTTGCTCGCCGACCTCCCTGGCAACCTGACCGCGAAACTCTGTCGGAGCATCTCCGAGGTTGTTGCCGAGATCAGCACACCCGCTGGAGTCGACTACTTGGTGCTCAAACCGGAGAGCCAGGAGGTGACGGAGGCCATCATCACAACCGTCGTCGAGTGGAACTTCCCCGACCTGCCGGGCGCCTTGGAGGCGAGGGACGGCGACGGGATCCATCAGATCTTCACTGTTGGTGAACTCCTCAAGGGCAGCCGCATCCGGTGCGAGGGATTCCATGAGCCGCCTGCGATCACCACGTCCGGCTCCCGGTCAGTGGTGATGGGCAGTTGCTCCTGGGTATTCGCGTGTCCACCGTGGGAGGGTGGCGACCGCTTCGATTCAGCTCGAAGCTATGCCTTCAATGAGCTGGTCGGGCGCCCACTCCAAGTCACGGCGACGTTGGCGTGGACGCTGGACGCGGAGAGCAAGCTTGAACACTGGGAGATCGTCCAATGGGCAGCTGACCGGCCTCTTCAGGTTCCCGCTGTCCATATGACCGTCCTCGACGACATCATCAGTGCTCAGCGTGCGGAGAAGCAGCCAGCGGGTGATGCATGGATGTTCCTCACCCGGCAGTCGGACAACAGCTGGCCAGTGCCTTAGCCCGGCCTTAGCCCCCGAACCGGAGGGGCCGGGGGCTGTAGATGGCGCGCCGGTCCTCTCAGATGCGGCCGAGTGTTCGGGTGATCCAGCCGGCTTCGCGCCACTGGTCGGTGTTGAGGGTGCCGCGAGCGTCGATGACCTTGGGGCTGGTGGTGCGGGTGGCGAGCCGCTTGGGGTCGATGTGGGTGAACTGGTGCCACTCGGTCAGGTGCAGCAGCAGGTCCGCGTCATCGACGGCGGCGATCGGGTCCTCGACGTAGTCGAGTTCGGGGTGCAATTTGCGAGCGTTGTCGAGGGCCTTGGGGTCGGTGACGGTGACGGTGGCTCCGAGTTCGTGGAGTTTCTGGGCGACGGCGAGGGCGGGTGAGTCGCGAATGTCGTCGGTCTCAGGCTTGAAGGCGGCGCCCCAGACGGTGATCCGCTTGCCGCGCAGGTCGGTGCCGAGTTCCTCGCGGGCGAGGTCGATGACGCGCTGGCGACGGCGGGCGTTGACGGCGGCAGCTTCGCGGAGGATGCCAGCGGCTTCGTCGGCGCCGAGGTCGTCGGCTCGGGTGATAAAGCCTCCGAGGTCCTTGGGCAGGCAGCCGCCTCCGAACCCGAGGCCGGGCCGCATCCCGCGCCGGCCGATGCGCACGTCGTGACCGAGGATGTCGGCGAGCTCGGCGACGTTGGCGCCGGACTTCTCGCAGACCTCGGCCATCGCATTGATGAAGGAGATCTTGGTGGCGAGGAAGGCATTCGCGGCGCCCTTGGCGAGCTCGGCCGTGGCCCAGTCGGTGACGATCGCCGGCGTCCCCGACTCGATGATCTTGTCGAAGCACTGCCGCAGTACGGCCTCGGCCCAGGAGTGCTCGGTCTCGAAGCCGAGGACCAGCCGGTCGGGGCGGAGGGTGTCCTCGATGGCGAACGACTCGCGCAGGAACTCCGGGTTCCAGGCCACCTCGATGCGGTCGCCGGCCGGGGCGAACTCGTGGAAGATGTCGCGGACTCGAGGTGCGGTGCCGACCGGGACGGTGGACTTCACCGCGACGACGGCCGGGCCCTTGAGACGGGGTGCGAGCTGGCGGACGGCCGCGAACAGGTGGGAGAGGTCGTAGGCGTTCTCGCCGGGCTGCTGCGGGGTGCCGACCCCGATGAAGTGCAGGTCGCCGAAAGCGGCGGCCTCCGCGTAGGAGGCGGTGAAGCTCAGTTTGCCGCTGGCGGTGTGCTTGGCGATGAGATCGTCGAGGTCACGTTCATGGATCGGGGCTTTGCCAGAGTTGAGGACCGCGACCTTGTCCATGTCGGAGTCCATGCCGAGGACGTCGTGGCCGAGTTCGGCCATGCAGGCCGCGTGGGTCGCGCCGAGGTAGCCGCAGCCGATGACGGTGAGCTTCATGAGCGGGGTGTCCTTCCAGAGGTGCGGTGGGGGCCGCCGCAGGCGGCCCCCACCCGTCACCGGGGAAGGCGCCGCTTGGGCGGAAGGCTGGTCAGGTAGCGGTTGATGCCGTCCCGGATGAAGAACGGGATCTTGAGGTCGTCCAGGAACTCGGGCGCGAAGAACTGGAGCTTGACGCCCTCGGCCAGCGGGAGCTGGGTCTCGTCGCCGTCCCAGTGGGCGGAGAAGAAGCTGATCAGCTGCCCGGAGCCGTGCTCGTCACGGATCTCGCAGCGTTTGATCAGGCTGTCGACCTCGTCGCCCAGTCCGGCTTCTTCGTCCAGCTCGCGGCAGATCGCGTCGACGTCGTCCTCGCCCGGATCGCAGCCGCCGCCCAGCAGGCTCCAGCAGCCGGGCCAGGCGATGCCGTCGATGTCATCACGCAGGTGGAGGAGGAGTTCGCCGCGGCTGTTGACGATGATCGCGACCGCTCCGCGGGCGGTGGCCGGGAGACCGGCAGTGGTGTCCTGGTGCATCCGGACACCGTAGTGATGTGCGCGATCGTCATGCCGCAGCCCTCACCGTCTGGTCGCAAAACCAAGCGGCTGCCATCAGGGCCTGCATCCGGGTGCGGTCGAACCGGCCGCCCGGCTTGAGGCCGCCTTCCAGCAGCGGCCGCATCGCGGCCGGGGCCTCGGTGAGGGCAGTGCGGATCTGGGCGTCGGCCCAGCCGGCGAGCTTGCCGTTCAGCCAGGCGGGGACCGGGGAGGCGAAACCGAGCTTGTCCCGGCTGCCCCAGACCTCCCGCGGCAGGCCGAGGGCCTTCGCCGCATCCCGGAGGATCCGCTTGCCCTCGGCCGGGTGACAGATTTTGTGCCCCTGGGGCAGCCGGTAGGACAACTCGACCAGGTCGCGGGCCAGGAACGGGGACCGGCGTTCGATCGCGTAGGCGGAGGCGAGCTTGTCGCTGGTCATCACCAGCGGCCGCCAGGCCGTCGCCAGGTCGGCGAGGGTGAGGGCTCGGGCCAGGTCCCCGCCGGCCTTCTGCATCGCGGTGGCGATGAGGTCGCGGATGCAGGCCTCGGGGTCGGGACCGCGCAGGATGAGCCGGGTGACCGCCTCCACCGGATCCAGGTCCTCACCGGCTGTGTGCATCAGCTTGGCGGCCAGCGGCCGGTAGGCGTCCATCCCGGCCGCCAGGACAGTATCCGAGCCGAACAGGACCAGGGAGTGACGGACGTATCCCATCAGGAACTCGTCCGGCCCCAGGCCTCCGACGGCGACCTTCAGCCCGAGGTCGGCGATCTTCCGGTAGGCCATGTACTCCGAGAACGTGGACGCGTTGCCCATCGGGTAGTCCAGCGCGGCCATCATGTGCGGCAGCACCTTGGTGAAGTCGATCGGGTCCGGCTCGACCACGATCAGTTCGGCGCCGATGTCGGCGGCGATCCGAGCCGCGACCTTCGACTCGTCCAGGCGGTCCTGTCCGGGGTAGCGGACGGTGACGCATACCGGTGGCCGCAGCAGGTAGGCCAGCACCGAGGAGTCCAGTCCGCCCGAGAGCAAGAGGGCGAAGTCGCAGGCCGGGGCTCGCAGCGGGACCTGATCTGCCAGGACCACGGAGTACTTCGCCAGCGCCTCGCGGTAGGTGCCGGTGAACGGCTGCCGGTCCTCAAGGCGCCAGTAGACGTGCTGGTCGAGCGAGCCGGTCACGACGTCGAAGGACAGCAACGTCGCTGGGGCCAGCAGCTGGATGCCCTGGAAGGGAGTGTCGACGCCGACCGGGGTCTCGATGGCGAGGACCTCGGGCCGCAGGACCAGGGGTGCGGGTCCGTAGCCGGCCAGGGTGGTGACCTCGGAGGCGAAGGCGAGCCGGCTGCCGTCCAGACGCCAGTAGAGCGGCTTCTCGCCCAGCCGGTCCCGGGCCAGGAACAGCTTCCCGATGCGCGCGTCATAGACGGCGAGGGCGAACATGCCGTCCAGTCCGTCCAGGCAGGACGGTCCGATCTTCGCCCAGGCCCGCAGGAGGAAGTGCGCGTCCGTCTCCCGGGCGTCGCGCGGGATGCCCCAGACAGCGGCCTGGGCCCGGTAGTTGTAGATCTCGCCGTTGAAGGACAGCAGAATCCCGGTCTCGCGATCGAGGTAGGGGCCGGGCTCGGCCTGCGGGTCGACGATCAGCAGCGTGTTCATGGCCAGCACCGCCCGCCCGTCCATCGCGGCGGCGTGCAGGGTGCCGTCCGGGCCGCGATGCGACTGCGAGGCGCCCATCGCGCCGACCGTGTGCTTGTGGCGGACGGCGTCTCCTCCGGCCAGTCCTGCGATTCCGCACATATCTGGTTCACCCCCGGGTGTGGTGGTGCCTGCGGCGGCCGCCGCCGGAAGGAGATCTGTTCCGGTTCCGGCGGCGGCCTGGACTCACATCACAGCCGCCCGCAAAGAGCGGGGGGAGGGCTCGCAGGGGGGCTCACAACTCGCAAAGACGGTTCGCGGCCGGTGGCGGAGGAATATCGTCAGAGACCCAACACGCGGAACGCGTACGACTCTTCGTCCCCCGTCGAGTACGGGTCTCTCGTGCTCCACCAAGTACAGACATACGTACTCAACCGTCTGTTCGAGCCGTGCGTAGTCCGGTCACCGGCAAAAGGGGAGAGTCATGGCATCGACCACCCGCCGGACCCGTCCGCCCAACGCGGACCTGGCCCGGCTCATCGAAGCCAGCGGCGCGAGCCACAAGTCCCTGGCTCTGCGCATCAACCAGCTCGCCCACGCTGCCGGGATAGAGACCGACTACTCACACACGTCCGTGGCGAACTGGTGCCGCCGCGGGATGACGCCGAAATGGCCGGTCCCCAAGCTGTTGTCGCAGGCCATCAGCGAACGGCTCGGGCGACCCGTCAACCTCGGCGAGATCGGTATGGGCGAGGCGGAGACAATCGACGCCGATGTGGGGTTGGATTTCCCGCGAGACCCCGCCGACGCCGTCCGCGTCGCCACTTCGTTCTGGAGCTCCGTGAACCGCCGCGACTTCCTCACCGGCACCGGATCCGGCTTCGCCGCGTCCGCCTTCACCACCCCCGTCACCCGCTGGCTCGTCACCCCCGCCGACGAGACTGCCGACCATGCTGGCGGGCAGCAGGTCGGGCGGGCCGACCTGGACGAGCTGCGCGAGGCCGCCGAGGAAGCCAGGCGGTGGGACTCGAAGTATGGCGGCGGGAACTGGAAGGCCAACTCCGTCACCGACTGCCTCGACCACCGGGCCGCCCCGCTGCTGGAGGGATCCTTCTCCGATGACATCGGCCGCGAACTCTTCTCTGTGACCGCCGAGCTGTCGAGACTCGCCGGGTGGACGGCGTTCGACGTCGGTGAGCATGATGCCGCCCAGCGCCACTTCATCCAGGCCCTCCGACTCGCCCGCGCCGGCGGCGACGTCCAGCTCGGCTGCTATGTCCTGACCACCATGGCCATGCAGACCCTGATGCGCGGGTTCGCGTCCGAAGCCGTCGACATGGCCCAAGGCGCCTTCAACCGGGCCAAGGGCCAGGCCGTCCCGAGGGTGCTGGCGTTCACCAAGCTGATCGAAGCCCGAGCCCATGCCCGCGAGAACGACCCCAGGGCCGCCTCGCGGGCCCTGAAAGCCTCCGAAGACCTGCTGGGACAGGCGAAGGACGACAGCGGCGACGAGCCCGCGTGGATCGACTTTTATGCGCACTCCCGCTTGTCCGCGGACGCCGCCGAAGTCTTCCGGGACCTGAAGAACCCCAAAGCCGCCCTGACCTGGAACGAACAGGCCAGCGCGATGCCGACCGGGGTCTTCACCCGCTCCGTCGGCATGCGGCTCGCCATCGTCGGAACCGCCCACCTCCAGGCCCGCGACCTCGACCACGGCCTCGAACTCGGCAACCGCTCCGTGGACATCCTCGCCCGCGTCCAGTCGACCCGGGCCAAGGACTACGTGGCCGAGTTCAACACCGCCCTCACCCCATGGCGGCGCGAGCCAGCCGTCCGCGAGTTCCTCCACCGAACCCGCACCGAACTCGGCGTCGCCGCCTGAGCTGGATCTTCCCCCTCCTCGAGGAGGGGGAAGATCCAGCGAACACCCCAAGGGCGTACGACTTCCTCATGCACCATCGCGTCCGGCTCTCTGGGCTCAGCCGTCCTGGGCTGGGACGGCGGCCAGCCGCTGACGGCTGCCGACCTTCTTCTTCAGCCCGAGGTTCTCCGCGTAGAGGTTCGCGGCAACCGTGGCCAGCGCGTCGAACTTCCCTTGGACTTCCGTGACTTGGCCCTTCGCTTCCCGCAGTTGCTTGCGGAGGTCGGCGATCGTCTCGTCTCTCTGAACTTCGCCGGGGGTCCGCAGGACCGGGCGGGCAACCTTGGTGTCCCACTCGGCCAAGATGTCCTCGGCCCGGTGGACGGTCGCGTGGCTGACCTTGGCCTCGCGAGCAAGGTTCTCCTTGGTCAGGGCCCCGTCGGTGTGCAGGGGCTCTCCGGCCAGCAGCCGGGCCATGGCCTCCCGCAGCTTCGTCTCGGTCGCGGCGGACACCGGCATCAGGTGGCTCCTTCTTCTCGTAGTGCGCGGGTGATGCGATGGACGTCGTCGAGCCGGATCAGGACGGCTTCGCGGCGGGGCGGCGCGAGGCGGGGTTCTTTCGCCATGGCCGTTAGGTCCTCCTCTTCGGCAACCCAGATCGGCATGTGGGCCCGGGTGATCACCGAGTTGCGGCAGCGGTCAGGCTGGCAGGCTCCGATCAGCGGGGCCCGGCCCCGCTGATCCTCTGGCAACTCGTTTTGGCATTCGGCCTGCGGGGCGTCGAACAGGCAGTGGTTCAAGGTGCCCAAGTGCAGTTCGGGAAACTCCGAGGCCAGCAGGGAGGCTTGGAGACGCTCGTCGGCAATCTGGGCCTGCAGTTCGGAGTCGCTGTCGACCGCGGCGATGACCTTGTCCAGGCCGGCATGCAACCGGGCTGCCCCGGGGCCGACCGCGACCACGTCGCCGCTGCGGCGGGCCTTGAGCAGTTCGACCAGTCTGAGCGCCGCCGCGTGCTCCAGCTGATCGTCGAACTCCTTGATCCAAGAGACGTCCATCCGCCCGTATGCCTGGGTCGTCCGGTTCGACATCGCCCGGCGTGCGGCGTGCTTGAGCTGCAGCCCCAGGGCAATCTCAGAGTCCGGCTCCCGGCTGGTGATCAGGGACATCGTCTTGCGGAACATGTGCGGACGCACGTGTGCCTGCGGAATCTTCGCCAGCCCGAGGCGGTCGGCGGTGGCATTGACCCGGTTCATGAAGTAGTCGATCTCGTCGCCCGCGATGATGCCGGGGCGTCCCTTGTAGCTCGTCTCGCCCCGTGTCGGGGGTTCCAGGGTGGCGAACAGGTGGGTCGGGTGCCAGGAGACCTTCTCGGCGACGGCGATCGCCTCAGCGACCGGCTCGATGATCCACCAGAACTGCTCCGGCCGGGTCGGCTCCTTCTTGGTCTTGCGGGACTTCACGGCGGGCGAGCCGAAGTGGCTGCCCACCGCTTCCCGGGTGATCTCCTGGACTTCAGAGTCGCGCATCATGCTCAACGCCGTGATGAAGACGTAGCAGGATGCCCGCAACATCCGCAGTTCTTCGCCCAGTTCGTCATGGGTGATCCGTGTCCGCCAGGGCCCCGTGCTGCCGTCCTCTCGCGTGACCTGGGCCGCGCCGGAGGTCTGAAGCGGCAACAGCCGATAGCCCCGGCTTCCGCGCTGCCCGACAGCCTGGCACTGGCCAGCGGCCACCGCCTCCTCGACCACCCGTCGACGCTCGTGTCCGGCCGCCGTCGTGCCGAAGCGGTGGCCATAACGCGGGAAACCCCAGATCATCCGTGCCAAGGTGCCCAGCATCGGCGTCCCGGCCTCCCCCTGATCGTCAGCCTCCGCCCGGACCGGCACCAGATTGGCCGGGTCGGACAGCCACTTCTGCACGTCGTCGTCGAGTGTGCCCCTCGTGGGGTGGGCGCCGTTGGGGCGGTAACGGCTCCCCTCCGTAAGCCGGCCGACCTCACGGGTTCCAACCGTCCAGCTGCGGCCCTGCGCAACAGCGGCAAGGACGCTGGCCCTGCGGGCCTCGACACGGTCGTGGTGGACGCCCGGGCGGATCGCGAACAGGAAACGGTTCTGCCCGCGGGAGATCATCTGGCTCAGGGTCGTCCAGATCGGGGAGCCTGCCGGTGCCTCCCGGAACGGCTTCTCATGCAGGGGAACAAGGTTGGCCGGGTCGGCAAGCCAGGCCGCGACCACCGCGTCCGCCTCGTCTGCGCTCATCGGGGTTCTGCGTTTGCGGGGCGGCTCCGTTCCTTTGCCCAGCGTCTCGGCCCGCTCCTCGAACTCCGTCTTCCACCGCAGGATGTCCGGGGCGAAGGTGTGGATATAGGTCCAGGCCGCCCGTAGCAGGGGCCACCAGGTCTCGGGCGGGACGGCCGGGGTGGACAGCCCGTCGTTGACGGGAGTGGTGTCCTCCTCGGCCTCCTTCACCACGTGCAGAGCGGGACGCCCCTCCCAGGGGTCCTCGAACGTGCTCATCCCGGTAATCACCGAAGTGAGCTGCCGCAGCCGCCGCACTGCCGCGATGTCGCCGGTCAGGGTCTTGGGCTCAACTGTCTTCAGGCGCTCGGCGATCAGGGCCTGCCAGTGCTCTGTCTCCCATCGTCCGAAGTCCTCGGGCCAGCTGTGTTCCCGGGCCAGCCGCAAGACGATCCGCAGCTTCCGGCAGTCCGCCACCACCGAGAGGAACGGCGCCGGCTCCGCGAGGAGGTAGACGGATGCCTGCCGCAGCCTCGCGTGGGTCGGGTTCAGCAGCGAGAACGCGAACTCCCGCAGCTGCAGCGACGCCAGCGGGTCGTCCGTGGGGAAGTAGAGCGTCCAGTCCGAGCGGCTGAAGTTGGCCCGTCTGCCGATGCAGTCGCCCGACCAGGCAACGAGATCTCCGAAGACGGGAACCTTCACTCCTGCCAGCAGCTGGTAGCCGGTGCCGAAGACGGGTTCGTCGTCACCGATCCGCTCCGATGCCAAGACGGTGGGGGCAAGAGCGGGGCGGGCCGTCATCGGTCAAACTCCGTTCGTTGTCCCAAGGGAAGGTCGAGGCGAAGGCCCAGTTCGTCGATCTCCCGGCGGGCGGCCGGGAGGAGTTCCCCGCACTCGGCGAAGATCTTGTTCAGGGCGGCGGCCTGCCGCCCCCAGACGGCTTGCCAGCGGGGCGGGTCCAGGGCGGCCCGCATCCGTTCAATGTGGTCCGCCAGCATCAGCAGCCGCGGCAACTGTGAGGTGAACACCACCGCATTGCGGCAGAGCATGCACATCGCCGGGGCAACATGGCAGACCTTGCCCCGGGCGCTGTGCGGCGAGTCGTAAGGATCGCGGCAGTTCACCAGCCCCATGTCCAGCTCACCCGCCAGCATCGCCTTGGCCTGCGACGCCTCAAGGCCGAGATCGGCGGCGACCTCGGCGTCCTCCAGCCGCTTCTCGGCTTCCTCGGCAACCAGGACAGGGCTTTGGATCGTGCGGCCGAAGACCCATTCCTGGGCCCGGTTAACCGCCCGGCCGGCCAGGATGTGCGCGGTCGTGCCGTGGGCGTAGTGATTGCGATAGACCTCGACGTGGTGGTCATCACCGGCCAGGTCGGACACCGTGCCGCCCAGGACCGTGGCGCGTACGACTTTCGCGGTCTTGCGCAGGCGGCGTGCGTCATGTGGCTCGGATATCTCCAGCAACTTGCCCGCCGCATCCCGCTGTTGCGCGATCCAGTGGGTGAAGCGGCGATCCGTCCGCTTGAACGAGCAGACCCCGGCCTTGAGCGAGCCGTCCTTAGCCTCGCGGGTCACTTCCAGCATCAGCCACGGGTCCACGTCAGCGAACACTTCCCGGCTCAGCTCTGTGGCCGCCAGCAGGCGCCTGAACAGGCCCGGGACATCCCAGGCGCCCGCCCCGGCGAAGTACTCACCGGCCTCAGTCGCGGGATGAAGATCGGCGCGGGTCCGCCCGGCCCGGAACTTGCTCTGGACCACCCGCAGTCCACCATCGATGGCTTCCAGGTCGCCGAGCTTCAGGTCGTTCAGTTCCTCGGGCGTGGTGTCAGCCATGCCCAGGAGCATCAGGACCCGAAAGGGGTGAAGATCCATGTCGTCGGGAAACAGCAGCCGCCCGACGCCCCGGCCCAGCTGCCGGATGCCGGGGCGGCGGGACTTGCCGTCCGGGGACGGCTCAAGCATCACGTCATGCAGCGGCCGCGGCCACCACTTGGGATGCGCGGGCAGATTCTCCGTCAGCGCCGCCGAGTTGAGCAGCCCGAACCGGGCCGCCCAGACCAGGTTCTCCAGCTTCCGCCAGCTGTCCTGCCGGGGATCGACACCGGCTTCCAGCAGTTCCCGTCCCCAGGACAGACGCTCCTCCATCGCCCGAATCGCCGCCCGGGAGGCGTCCCGCAGCGCGATCCGCTCGGCGTTGGAGAACTCGTCCAGCGGCTCTTCCGGCGGCTTGCGGAAGGCGGGACGGGCCTGCGCTCGCAGCCGCAGGCTCTCCGGCACCGCCCCGTCCCAGGCCGCCCGGTTCGCGATCAGCGCCAGCACCGAGGTTGCACGATCGTAGGAGTTGCCCGATTCCGCCCCGCTCTCCTCGCGCATGGCGGCTTCCCACGCGTAGAGGACCGCGACGAGATCGACCGTATCCCCGTCCAGCCGGGCCTTCTGCGGGTCCAGGCCGAGCGTGGGCAGGTGCTTGTCGACGAACCGGGCGAGGTTCCTCACTCCGTGGGCATAGCTCTGGCCGCCACTGCGCAGAGCCGTGCCCCGCGCCAGCTTCAGCCACTCATCGGCAAGTTGGGCCACCAGCACCGAGCACCGATAGGCCCCCGGGTCCAGCGTGACCGTCTTCTCCCGGCCCCGTTCGGGCACCAGGAGACTGCGGATCCCGATCTGCCCCGGCGACGGCGGCGGTGACGGGGCGGCCGCCCGCGTACGGACCTTGCGTTCTCCCCGCCGGGCCATCAGCCCGCCTCCTTGTCCACCAGTGCCGACGCATAGTCCACGTAAGTCCTGTCCTGGTAGTTCCACTCTTCAATTGCCCTGTTGACCAGCGCATTTGTGTCCCGGATATAGCGCAGATACCGCATCGTGGATTTTGGGCTCCGGTGTCCCAGCAACCGCTGCAAGATCAGCAAAGGGTTCCTGGAGATGTGATCGGCCAGGAACGCGCCATGGCCGCCCTCACGCAGCCGCTCGGCCTCCTCCTGCACCACCAGCTGCGTCAGCATCTGCAGCATGTAGATCGCGAAGGTGTGCCTGGTGTCGTGGATCTTGACCTGTGCGGGCATGACCACGTCGCCCTCGTAATCCTCGATGATGCGCCGCGTGCGCACGAGCGCCTCGTCGAAGATCTGCTCCCACCGCGTCTTGGTCGGCATCCGCCCGCCCCGGCCGACGAACAGCGCCATCGGCTCCAGGCCATGGTCGCCCTCGAACACCGTCCGGCGCCGGGTCTCGGCCGGTATGGCCTCGATGCGGAACGTGCGGCGGCGGCCGTGGAGTATCCCGGTCAGTTTCCTGCGACGCAGGTCGATGTCCGAGACGACGAACAGCTCGTCCCGCCGCCGGGAAAGCGCCTTGGCGGATGCCCGGACCATCGCGGCCCGCTCCGTGCGCCGATACATGTCGATCTCGCGCAGCGTCATGTCCTGGACCGTGACCACCCGCGGAATCCCGAACTTGGCGATCGCCTGCAGCGGCACCTCGGCCGGTGAGCCATCCCGTCGCGGTGAGGGCACCTCGATGTCGAAGAGGCAGCTGAACTCCCGTAGCCGCATGCCAGTCGTGATCGCCAGCTCTCCACCGGCACTGTTTCGCAGCGGGGACCGGCCGCGAAATTGCGGGTCAACACGGTCATTTGGCAGGAGGCCGCGCAGCCCGACCAGCTTCAAGGAACGCCACTGGCGGAAGGTCAGATGCCGCACGTCCAGCTCGCTCGTCGCACCCCAGGACAAGACGTCCCGGCCATTGCTGCGGCGGTGATACGGCCGCTCCTCCAGCAGCTTCGTCCTCGGATCCGTCGCCCAGGTGTAGAAGTTGTTGATCGTCGCCCGGCGGCGCTTCCAGGTCGCCGGCATGTCCGGCGACTCTCGCAGCTCGGTGCAGTCCTCGCGGTAGGCCAGCAGATCGTCCTCGGTGGCGGACAGCAGGTCAGTCGGCGGATCCAGCTCCTCCAGAAAGTCCACCAAGTCCATGGCGTCGTAGGCGTAGTCCTGCATCGTCTTCGCCTTCACCGTCTTCGCCAACTCCAGGAAGAAGCTGCACAACGGCTCCGACGGCCGCATGTCCGGCCCGAGGAAGAACGGCGTACCCTCCTTCACCGCCCCGGGCCGCTGTACATACGCCAGCGCATCGAGCGGAACCCCCGGAATTGGCTCGTAGTAGCGGCGCACCTTCTCGTGCGACACAAAGAAGTAGTCCAACTGTCCCTCCCCTGAGACATGTAGAGATCACTGAACCTAACAAGGCCCTCGCTGATCTCGTACGCCTCAGAAGCAACTGTGAGACACCTAGCAATACTTGGCCTAACCGGCCCCCTCTTGGTTCGCGGGGCGGGACTCCAGCCGGACCACATGGGGGTGCTCGGGCCTCAACTCCGTGGAGTCCTCGGCCAGCACGATCCGCTCCCTCGGGCCGACCAGGCCGAGCAGCGCGCTCAGCAAGGTCGTCTTGCCGGTGCCCGTGCCCCCGCTGATCAGGAAGGACAGCCGGGCGTCGAGCAGCGCCCGCAGCACCCGGTCGCCGCCGGGCGGCACCGTCCCCGCCTCGACCAGCTCCGCGAGGGTGAAGGCGCGGGGCCGCACGACCCGCAGGGAGAGGCAGGTGGAGCCCACGGCGACCGGTGGCAGCACGGCGTGCAGCCGGGTGCCGTCCGGGAGGCGCGCGTCCACCCAGGGCCTCGCGTCGTCCAGGCGCCGCCCCGCCACGGCCGCCAGGCGCTGCGCGAGGCGCCGCAGCGCGGCCGCGTCCCGGAACGAGACCCCCGTCAGCTCAAGGCCACCGCCCCGGTCCACCCACACCTTGTCCGGCGCGGAAACCAGCACATCGGTCACGGAGGCGTCCGCGAGCAGCGGCTCCAGGGGCCCCGCGCCGATCAGCTCCGAACGCAACTGGGCTGCGGCTCCGAGCACTTCGGTGTCCCCGAGGACCCGGCCCTGCGCCCGCAGTGCCTCGGCGACGCGCGCCGGGGTCGGCTCCGTGCCGTTCTCCGCGAGCCACTGGCGCACCCCGTCCAGCATCCGCGCCCCCACGACCGCGCTCATACGCCCCCTCCGAGAGTGTCGGCCGGCACCCGGTCCCAGAACGCGGCACAGAACCGCGCCAGCGGACCGCGCGCGGCGCCACCGGGCGGCACCCCAGCCGCCTGCGCCGCACGGAGCCCCCCTTCCCAGGGCACTTCTCCGACCAGCGGCAGCCCGAGCAGCCCCGCGACCTCCTCCGGATCGAGCGTGCCGAGGCCCGGCGCGCCCACGCCTGCCGGAACCGCCACGCGCACGTCGCGCAGGACCGGACCGGCCGCCGACGCCACCCGCCGCGCCCCCGCCACCGCGCGCAGCTCGGGCGGCACCACCAGCAGGCCGAGGTCGATCTGCGTCAGCGCCTCCGCGACCGCCTCGTCCACCCGGCGCGGCAGGTCCACGACGACCACCCCGCCGCGCCTGCGGGCGGCCGAGACGACCGCACGGACGGCTTCCGGCGCGACCGTCACCATGTCGCCGCGGTCCCAGCTCAGGACCCGCAGGGCGTGCAGCTCCGGAAGCGACTCCTCCAGCGCCCCTCCGCCGACCCTGCCCCGCGACGCGGCGAAGGCCGGCCAGCGCAGGCCTTCGGCCGTCTCGCCCCCCAGGAGGACATCCAGGCCGCCGCCCAGCGGGTCGGCGTCGACGAGCATCGTGCGCCGTCCCGCGCGGGCCGCCGTGACCGCGAGGGCGCAGGCCAGGGTGGAGGCCCCGGCCCCACCTCGGCCGCCGATGACCCCCACGGTGAGCGCGGGCCGCCCCACGCCCTCGGCCACGTCGGCGATGCGCTCCACCAGCCATTGCTCGCCGTCGGGCAGGAGCAGCACATGATCGGCGCCGATCTCCACCGCACGCTGCCAGACCCCGGGATCATCCTGATCCCGCCCGACCAGCACGACCCCGCGCCGCCGCACGGCCCCGCGCAGCCGCTCCGCCGCGTCGTCGCCCACCAGGACGAGCGGAGCCGAGTCCCATCCCCCTCCCCGGTCGGGCCCGCCGTGGTGCACCTCGGGCCGGGCTCCTGCCGCCGCGCACAGCCGCAGCAGGTCATCGAGGAGATCCACATCCTCCGTGAGGATCAGCGGTCCACCCTGCCGTCCGTCCGTCGGCGCGGCCCCGCACTGCGAAATCAGTCCACCCACGATCTTCATCCCCCTCTCGCGCAAGCTCCTGTGAATGCCGCGTTCCGCAAGGGGCGAAGAACCTGGCAAAGCAATCCGGCCATGAACTTCGCGAGCAGAACGAGCAAAATCAGCGTGCCGCGATCCGGGAAATCTTGTGGATCTTGGTCAATAACTGCGGACAAGGCGATGGCTGTGAATATTTCGGTCACTCGAACCAGTGACATCGCCTCGGCTTCACGTCGGCTTCGCGCCACCTTCGCTTCGACTTCCCAGCGCCTTCCGCCGACTTCCCGAGGGCTTCCGCAGAGCAGTGAAACGGCTACGCACAGTGACGAATCTTGGGCAGACCTCAAGAATGCCAAGAGGGTGGAGAGAGGGACCTGAAGGCCGGCAGATGATCGACGGAGGGTTCAAAAACCCATCCGGACATGCGACGACCCCCGCCGGGGGGGAGAGCGGGGGTCGTCCCCACGGTCCGACTCGGGGGGGGAGGAGCCAGACCGGGTTAGCACGGTCGCGAACGATCCGTGACTTCCATGGTGTACCCGAGAGCCTTCTCAGGCAAACCCACGCGCCTCAGCTTACGCCGAATGGTGGGCGCCTATGCTCAAGCCTGTGGAAAACCACTCCTTGCCTCGCGCGGCCGCCTTCTTTGACCTGGACAAGACGGTCATTGCGAAGTCGAGCACGCTCACGTTCAGCAAGTCGTTCTACCAAGGCGGCCTGATCAACCGCAGGGCGGTGCTGCGCACCGCGTACGCGCAGTTCGTCTTCCTGGCGGGCGGCGCCGACCACGATCAGATGGAGCGGATGCGCGAGTACCTGTCCGCGCTGTGCCGCGGCTGGAACGTACGACAGGTCAAAGAGATCGTCGCCGAGACTCTGCACGATCTGATCGACCCGATCATCTACGACGAGGCCGCCTCTCTCATCGAGGAGCACCACATCGCGGGCCGCGACGTCGTCATCGTCTCCACCTCGGGCGCCGAGGTCGTCGAGCCGATCGGCGAACTCCTCGGCGCGGACCGCGTGGTGGCGACCCGCATGGTGGTCGGGGACGACGGCTGCTTCACCGGCGAGGTGGAGTACTACGCGTACGGCCCCACCAAGGCCGAGGCGATCAAGGAGCTGGCCCGGTCGGAGGGGTACGACCTCGACCGCTGCTACGCCTACAGCGACTCGGCGACCGATCTGCCCATGCTCCAGTCCGTGGGACACCCCTTCGCCGTCAACCCCGACCGCGCGCTACGGAAAGAGGCCCTCACGCGCGCGTGGCCGATCCTCGACTTCCACCGCCCCGTGCGGCTCAAGCAGCGCCTGCCCGCCCCGCCCCGGCCCGCCCTCGTAGCGGCCGCCGCGGTGGGGGCCGCGGCGGCCACCGCGGGTCTCGTCTGGTTCGCCAGTCGGCGGCGCGCGGCAGCGAGCTGACCAGCACAGTTGCCCAGGGCGCCCCCTGCGCCCCATTCGCACCTGTTTGAACCCAAAAGTAAAGAAGTACGGCCAGGACTACCGCTTGCCCCAGGACTGGAGTACAAAGGAGTCAACGGCCCGCGAGACCAAGGACATCCGAGAGGATTACCTTAAAACGCAACCACGGCCCCACGGACCGAGCATGAACACTGGGCACCCACGCGACGTCGACCCGTCGATTACGGGCCAGCCGCACCAGGTGACGGGCCAAGTTCCCGACCTGATGGGCAACATTTCGAGGACGCTTGGTAACCCGGTGAACATGCCAGCGGCGGTACGGAATTCCGTACCGCCGCAACCCTGTTCGGGCCCCGCAACTGCCGCTGAAGCGCCTATGCGGCTCCGCGCTGAAGCGCCTCGCAGACCGCGGTCGATTCCCGGACGCCCAGCTCAACGGCCTTGCCGCAGTGGGCGATCCAGGCCGCCATGCCGTCCGGCGTGCCTGAGGCGTAGCCGTCCAGGGCCGCCACGTAGGCCGCCCGGCCCAGCTCCGCGTGCCCCGCCTCCGCCGGGCAGATCGACTTCGGGTCAAGGCCGCTGCCCACCAGGACGATGCGCTCGGCGGCCCGCGCGACCAAGCCGTTGTGCGAGGCGAAGGGCCGCAGACTCAGCAGCTCGCCGTGGACCACGGCCGCCGTCACCAGGGCGGGCGCCGAGCTGCCCGCGATGATCAGCCGCGACAGCCCTTCCAGGCGCCCCGCCACCTCGTCCGCGTCCGGCAGCGGAAGCTCGATCAGCGGCTCCTCGACGGGCTCGCCCGCCAGCCGCGGGCGCCCCGCGGCCTCGGCCGAGTCGGCCGCCGCGACCAGGTGCAGCCGCGCGAGGACCCGCAGCGGCGACTGCCGCCAGATGGACAGGAGTTGGCCGGCCTCCGCGGTCAGCCGCAGGGCCCCGCCGACCGTGCGCGCCTCGCCGTCACCGCTGAAGTCGCTGCGCCGGCGCACCTCCTCGAGGGCCCACTCGGCCCCGGAGAGCGCGGCGGAGCCACGGGCGCCGCGCAGCGCCGCCTCGGAGGTGATCTCGTTGCTTCGGCGCCGCATGATCCGGTGCCCGTAGACCCGGTCCACGGCCTTGCGCACGGAGTCCACGGAGTCGGCCACGCCGGGGAGCGCCCCCAGGGCCACGAGCGGATCGGGTGTCGTACTCATGAGTACGACCCTACGTACTCCAAGCGCCCGCTCCACGAAGGAGTGGTCTTCTTCACGCGGAACGAGTACCGCGCGTAAAGAACCCACTACGCTATGTGGTTATGAAAATCGCTTTCGTGGGGAAGGGCGGCAGCGGCAAGACCACGCTGTCCTCGCTCTTCATCCGCCACCTCGCCGCCACCGGCGCCCCCGTCATCGCGGTGGACGCCGACATCAACCAGCACCTGGGCCCCGCGCTCGGCCTCGACGAGGCGGACGCCGGCCGGCTGCCCGCCCTCGGCGCCCACCTGTCCCTGATCAAGGACTATCTGCGCGGCACCAATCCGCGGATCGCCTCCGCCGACACCATGATCAAGACGACACCCCCGGGCGAGGGCTCGCGGCTGCTGCGGGTCCGTGAGGACAACCCCGTGTACGACGCGTGCGCCCGGCCCCTGGAACTCGACGGCGCCACCGTGCGTTTGATGGTGACCGGGCCGTTCACCGAAGCCGACCTCGGCGTGGCCTGCTACCACTCCAAGACCGGAGCGGTGGAGCTGTGCCTGAACCACCTCGTCGACGGCCGCGATGAGTACGCGGTCGTGGACATGACCGCCGGTTCGGACTCCTTCGCCTCCGGGATGTTCACGCGCTTCGACATGACGTTCCTGGTGGCCGAGCCGACGAGGAAGGGAGTCTCCGTCTATCGCCAGTACAAGGAGTACGCCCGCGACTTCGGCGTCGACCTCAAGGTCGTCGGCAACAAGGTGCAGGGCCAGGACGACGTCGACTTCCTGCGCGAACAGGTCGGCGACGACCTCCTGGTGACCGTCGGGCACTCGGACTGGGTGCGCGCCATGGAAAAGGGCCACCCGCCCCGCTTCGAGCACCTGGAAGAGGAGAACCGCCGTTCCCTGCGCGTCCTTCAGGACACCGTCGACGCCTCGTACGAGCGGCGGGACTGGGAGCGCTACACCCGCCAGATGGTCCACTTCCACCTGAAGAACGCGCAGAGCTGGGGCAACGAACGGACGGGTGCCGACCTGGCCGCCCAGGTCGACCCCGCCTTCGTTCTGCGCGAGCAGACGGTCACCCCTGCCTGAACGGGCCCGCGGGGGTTACGGCTTGACCGCCGGGGCCCCCGGTACGCCCTTGGGGGCCGGTGCGGGCTGGGCGGAGAGGAACGACGCCCAGCCCTCCTTCGGCGCCTTGCCGACGGGCAGCTTGGTCAGCTTCGCCAGCACCTTCGGGTCCTGCGCGTCGAGCCAGTCGGCGAGCTGCCGGAAGGAGACGCAGCGCACCCCGCGCTTGGTGCAGACCGAGTCGATGGTCTCCTCGATGGCCCGCATGTACGTGCCGCCGTTCCACGACTCGAAGTGGTTGCCGATGATCAGCGGCGCGCGGTTGCCCTTGTAGGCGCGCGCGAAGCCCCGGAGCAGTCCGTCGCGCATCTGGTCGCCCCAGTACTCGTGCTTGGACGGGTCACCGTTGGACGTCGAACCGGACTGGTTGACCATGAAGTTGTAGTCCATGGTGAGCGTCTCGAAGCCACGACCGGGCACCGGGACGAGCTGCATCGACAGGTCCCAGAGGCCGTGCCTCTTCTTGGGCCACAGCTGGTTGTTGACGCCGCTGGTGTCGTAGCGGAAGCCCAGTTCCCGGGCCGCCCGCATGAAGTTCTTCTGCCCCTCCAGGCAGGGCGTGCGGGCGCCGACCAGTTCCTTGTCGTAGTCGAAGGGCAGGGGCTGCGCCTTCTTCAGGCCCGTGTTCGTCTTCCAGGCCTTCACGAAGGACTTGGCCTGCTTGATCTCGCTCTTCCAGTCCTTGACCGACCACTCGCCGACCCCGCGGCCGGCACCGCAGAAGTGACCGTTGAAGTGGGTGCCGATCTCATTTCCCTCGAGCCAGGCGCCGCGGAGCTGCTCCACGGTGTTCTTGATGCCCTTGCGGTCGTTGAAGCCGATGTCCGAGCTGCCGGCCATGTGCCGCGGCGGGTCGTAGAGAGCGCGCTTGTCCTCGGGGAGCATGTACACGCCGCTGAGGAAGTACGTCATCGTGGCGTTGTTCCGCTTGGCCACCTTGCGGAAGTGGGAGAACAGCTTCTGGCCGTCCTCGCCCGCGCCGTCCCAGGAGAAGACCACGAACTGCGGTGGCTTCTGGCCGGGCTTCAGCCGGGCCGGTCTCGGCAGGTTCGGCTGTTTTCCAGTGTACGCGGTGGAGCCGTCCCCGATCAGGCGTACCGGGCTCTTGGGCGCCGCGGCTCCGGCCGCCTTCTTCGCGCCCTGGGCGCCTTCCTTGGTGCCGGCGTCCGCGCCGGTGTCGCTTCCCGCGCAGCCGGCCAGCGCTGTCGCGCAGGCCACGAGGGCGGTGAGGCTCGCGGTGATCCTCCGGGTGGCGGCCATCTTCCGCCCACCTCTTTCCGTGCAAGTCGGGACAGAACGGTCAGCAACCTCGCACGGATGTCGGAATGTCCCGGTATGACAAGCCGACAAAAGTTCTTATTCATTCATCCGGGTGATTGGTTACCCCATTTGCACCTTTAGTCCACCCAAAGCCTTTACTCTGCATTACTGTTCGTTTACCGAGCGTTGAGATATCCCGCCGCTGCACGCCGTGACCCACGGCCGCGACCCGCCCTCCGGAGCCCTCCGGAGGACCCCTTGTCCCGCGACCGCGCTGCCCCGGAGGAGACGGGAAAATGTCTGCCTGCGTCCCCACTCGCCCCACTGATCCGGCCCCCACCCCGGGCGCCGACACGCCCCCCACCCGGCCGCCCGGCAAGCGGTTCCGTATCGCGGGGGCCGACATCTCCGCGTCGATCGCCGTCTTCCTGATCGCACTGCCGCTGTCCCTCGGCATCGCCCTCGCCACCGGAGCGCCGCTCCAGGCGGGCCTTGTCGCCGCCGCCGTCGGCGGCATCGTCGCCGGTCGGCTCGGCGGCTCACCGCTCCAGGTCAGCGGGCCCGCCGCCGGGCTCACCGTCGTCACCGCCGACCTCATCCAGCGGTTCGGCTGGCGCACCACCTGCGCCATCACCGTCCTCGCCGGCCTGGCTCAACTGGGCCTCGGCTGCCTGCGCGTGGCCCGCAGCGCGCTCGCCGTAAGCCCCGCCGTGGTGCACGGCATGCTGGCCGGTATCGGCGTCTCCATCGCCGTCGCCCAGTTGCACATCGTGCTCGGCGGCACCCCGCAGAGCGCCGTGATCGACAACCTCCGCGCGCTGCCCGCCCAGTTGGCCGATCTGCATCCGGCCGCGCTGTCGATCAGCCTGCTCACCCTCGCCGTGCTGCTGCTGTGGCCACGGATCCCCGGGCGCGCGGGCCGCATCGCCCGCGTCGTGCCCGCCGCCCTGGTCTCGGTGGCCCTGGCGACGGGCGTAGCCTCGGCCGCCGGCTTCCGGGTCGACCAGGTCGAGCTGCCCTCCTGGCGCAGTCACGCGCTGGCGGGGCTCCCCGAGGGCCCCGCGCTCGGGCTCGTCGCCGCCGTACTCACGATCACGCTGGTGTGCAGCGTGCAGTCCCTGCTCGGCGCCGTGGCCGTCGACAAGCTCGTCTCCAAGCAGCCCGATCCGCACAGGGACGTGCGCCGCTCCGACCTCAACCGCGAACTGCTCGGCCAGGGCAGCGCCAATATCGTCTCCGGCGCGCTCGGCGGCCTGCCCGTCGCCGGTGTCGCCGTACGCAGCACGGCCAATGTGCGCGCGGGCGCCGTCAGCCGGAACTCCACGATGCTGCACGGCGTTTGGGTAGTAGTGGCCGCGCTGCTCCTGGTCCCCGTCCTGGAGCTGATCCCCCTCGCGGCCCTCGCCGCCCTCGTCATGGCCGTCGGCATCCAGATGGTCAGCCTCTACCACATCCGTACGATCACCCGTCACCGCGAGATCCTCGTCTACGCCGTGACCACCATCGGGGTGGCCTTCATCGGCGTCCTCCAGGGCGTCGCGCTCGGCGTCGCCGTCGCCGTGGCCGTGGCGCTGCACCGCCTCGCCCGCACCCGGATCACCCACGAAGTGCGGGACGGCGTCCACCATGTGCGCGCACGCGGCCAGTTGACGTTCCTCGCGGTGCCGCGGCTCAGCAGAACCCTGCACCTCGTGCCCCAGGGCGCCGATGCTGTCGTGGAACTGGACGGCTCATTCATGGACCACGCGGCCTACGAGTCCCTCCAGTGCTGGCAGGACGAGCACACCGCCCACGGCGGCGGTGTCGAGATCACCGGACGGGACGGCACGCGCATCGCCGAGCCCGCCAGCGCCTCGCACTCCTGCTGCCGGCCGTGGACCCCCTGGCGCAACCACCACTGCGACCGGCCGCAGGAGGAGCAGGGGGCAGGCCGACCCAGGCCCAGCGGGTATCAACTGGCCAGCGGAATCAGCGCGTTCCAGCGGGACACTGCGCCGCATGTGCGGGGCGAGCTGGCCAGGCTCGCGCGTGAGGGTCAACAACCCGCGCAGCTCTTCCTCACCTGCGCGGACTCCCGGGTCGTCACATCGATGATCACCTCCAGCGGCCCCGGCGACCTCTTCGTCGTGCGCAACGTGGGCAATCTGGTGCCGCTGCCGGGCGCCGAGAGCGGGGACGACTCGGTGGGCGCCGCGATCGAGTACGCGGTCGACGTGCTCAAGGTGCGGTCCATCACCGTGTGCGGGCACTCCGGGTGCGGTGCGATGCAGGCACTGCTCAACACCCCGCCCGGGGGCGCCCAGACGCCGCTGCGGCGGTGGCTGCGGCACGGCCTGCCCAGCCTGGAGCGGGTGGGCGCGCAGGACAGGGCGTGGGCGCGGCTCTCCGGGCGGGCGCCCGCCGACGCGGTCGAGCAGCTCTGCCTCACCAACGTGGTCCAGCAGTTGGAGCACCTGAAGGCACACGACGCCGTGGCGCGCCGCCTTGCCGAGGGCGATCTCGAACTGCACGGTATGTACTTCCACGTCGGAGAGGCGCAGGCGTATCTGCTGACGGAGAACAGCGACGCGGAGCACCTTCCCGACGAGGTCTTCGCTCAGGTGGCGCCCACAGCGCTGGTCGAGGGCGTCCGGGCCGAGACGCGGAGGGCCAGTGCCTGACGAGTAAAGGTCTAAACCAATTTTCGGCAGACCCTTGTCACCACGGGTCGGGTCTGATGAGCTGTGGCTTCGGACACAACGGTCGCCCCCCGGCAAAGCAGTGCAAGGGAGATGTCGTGAGCAACGAAAGCCTGGCCAACCTCTTGAAGGAGGAGCGTCGCTTCGCGCCGCCGGCGGAGTTGGCGGCCGCCGCCAACGTCACCGCGGAAGCGTACGAACAGGCCAAGGCTGACCGGCTCGGCTTCTGGGCCGAGCAGGCCCGCCGGCTGACCTGGGCCACGGAACCGACCGAGACGCTCGACTGGTCGAACCCGCCGTTCGCCAAGTGGTTCGCCGACGGCAAGCTCAACGTCGCGTACAACTGCGTCGACCGCCACGTAGAGGCAGGACACGGCGAGCGCGTCGCGATCCACTTCGAGGGTGAGCCCGGCGACAGCCGGGCCATCACCTACGCCGAACTCAAGGACGAGGTCAGCCGCGCGGCGCACGCGCTGACGGAGCTGGGCGTCCAGAAGGGCGACCGAGTCGCGGTCTATCTGCCGATGATCCCCGAGGCGGTCGTCGCGATGCTGGCCTGCGCCCGTATCGGCGCCGCGCACTCGGTGGTCTTCGGCGGGTTCTCCGCGGACGCCATCGCGGCCCGCATCAAGGACGCCGACGCCAAGGTCGTCATCACCTCCGACGGCGGCTACCGCAGGGGCAAGCCCTCCGCGCTCAAGCCCGCCGTGGACGAGGCCGTGAGCCGGGTCGACAGCGTCCGGCACGTCCTCGTCGTCCAGCGCACCAAGCAGGACGTGGCGTGGGCCGAGGGCCGTGACGTGTGGTGGCACGAGATCACCCAGAAGCAGTCCACCGAGCACACGCCCGAGGCCTTCGACGCCGAGCACCCGCTCTTCATCCTGTACACCTCGGGCACCACGGGTAAGCCGAAGGGCATCCTGCACACCTCCGGCGGCTACCTCACGCAGACGGCCTACACCCACCACGCCGTCTTCGACCTCAAGCCGGAGACCGACGTCTACTGGTGCACGGCCGACATCGGCTGGGTCACCGGCCACTCGTACATCACGTACGGCCCGCTGGCGAACGGCGCGACGCAGGTGATGTACGAGGGCACCCCCGACACCCCCCACCAGGGCCGCTTCTGGGAGATCGTCCAGAAGTACGGGGTGACGATCCTCTACACCGCGCCGACGGCGATTCGTACGTTCATGAAGTGGGGCGACGACATCCCCGCGAAGTTCGACCTCAGCAGCCTGCGCGTGCTCGGTTCGGTCGGCGAGCCGATCAACCCCGAGGCCTGGATGTGGTACCGCAAGAACATCGGCGCCGACAAGTGCCCCATCGTGGACACCTGGTGGCAGACCGAGACCGGCGCCATGATGATCGCGCCGCTGCCGGGCGTGACCGAGACCAAGCCGGGCAGTGCCCAGCGCGCGCTGCCGGGCATCGCCGCCACCGTCGTGGACGACGAGGCGAACGAAGTGCCGAACGGCGGCGGGGGCTACCTCGTCCTGACCGAGCCGTGGCCGTCGATGCTGCGCACCATCTGGGGCGACGACCAGCGGTTCATCGACACGTACTGGTCGCGCTTCCAGGACCGTTACTTCGCCGGTGACGGCGCCAAGAAGGACGAGGACGGCGACATCTGGCTCCTCGGCCGTGTGGACGACGTGATGCTTGTGTCCGGGCACAACATCTCCACCACCGAGGTCGAGTCCGCGCTCGTCTCGCACCCGTCGGTCGCCGAGGCGGCGGTCGTGGGCGCAGCGGACGAGACGACCGGGCAGGCCATCGTCGCCTTCGTGATCCTGCGGGGCACGGCGAACGCCGAGGACGAGGGCCTGGTGGCCGACCTGCGCAACCACGTGGGCACCACACTTGGGCCGATCGCCAAGCCGAAGCGGGTCCTTCCGGTGGCCGAGCTGCCGAAGACGCGATCCGGAAAGATCATGCGGCGCCTGCTGCGCGACGTCGCGGAGAACCGCGAGCTGGGTGACGTCACCACCCTCACGGACTCCTCCGTGATGGAGCTGATCCAGTCGCGGCTCCCGGCCGCGCCGAGCGAGGACTGAGACCGCCGCGGCAGACCGCTCGTACGTAAGGAGGGCATCCGGCACCGCGCCGGATGCCCTCTTCATGCATAAAGTGAAGATTGCCGGATGCGCCCGCGCGTACGTTAGGTACGCTAAGAATCGCGTCAACGTCGCGACAAGACTCATGCGCACGAGTCATGCGCACGAATCGTACGAACGAGAAGCGACGCGACCGAGAAGCGAAGAGAAGTACCTAGGTGCGCCGGGAAGTCTGGTCGGCATGTGCTCAGCCCTGCCTACCGACCGGAGGTCAACCCGTGACCGCGCCCGCCCCCCACCCCCGCCGCAAGGTCCTCGGCCGCCTCTCGCTGCCCGAGCGGAATTTCGTCGCCGAGGCCCTGCGCGCCGAGACGGTCGGCGGAGTCCTGCTGCTGATCGCCGCCGTCACCGCGCTGATCTGGGCGAACACGGCCGGCGGCTCGTACGAGTCGGTGCGCGGCTTCCACCTCGGGCCCGGGTCGCTCGGGCTCGACCTCTCCCTCCAGCACTGGGCGGCGGACGGCTTGCTCGCCGTCTTCTTCTTCGTGGCGGGCATCGAACTCAAGCGCGAACTGGTCGCGGGCGATCTGCGCGACCCCAAGGCCGCCGCGCTGCCCGTCATCGCGGCGCTCTGCGGCATGGCCGTACCGGCGCTCGTCTACCTCCTCACTAATCTCGCCGGTGGAGGTTCGACCGACGGCTGGGCCGTGCCCACCGCCACCGACATCGCCTTCGCGCTCGCGGTCCTCGCCGTGATCGGCACCTCGCTGCCGTCCGCGCTGCGCGCCTTCCTGCTCACCCTCGCCGTCGTCGACGACCTGTTCGCGATCCTGATCATCGCGGTCTTCTTCACCAAGGATCTGAACTTCGCGGCGCTCGGCGGCGCCGTCATCGGCCTCGCCGTCTTCTGGCTGCTGCTCAAGAAGCGGGTGCGCGGCTGGTACATCTACCTCCCGCTGGCCCTCGCCATCTGGGGCCTGATGTACAACAGCGGCGTCCACGCCACCATCGCGGGCGTCGCCATGGGCCTGATGCTGCGCTGCCACAAGGAGGACGACAGCGAGCGGCACTCCCCCGGCGAGCACATCGAACACCTCGTACGCCCCCTCTCCGCGGGCCTGGCCGTACCACTGTTCGCCCTGTTCAGCGCCGGTGTGTCCGTCTCGGGCGGCGCGCTCGGCGACGTATTCACCAAGCCGGAGACGCTCGGCGTCGTGCTCGGCCTCGTCATCGGCAAGGCGGTCGGCATCTTCGGTGGCACCTGGCTCGCCGCGCGCTTCACCAAGGCCGAACTCAACGACGATCTGGCCTGGCCCGACGTCTTCGCGGTGGCCTCGCTGGCCGGCATCGGCTTCACGGTCTCGCTGCTCATCGGCGAACTCGCCTTCACCGAGGACCCGCTGCTCACCGACGAGGTCAAGGCCGCCGTCCTGGTCGGCTCGCTGATCGCGGCGGTGCTCGCCGGAATCCTGCTGAAGGTACGCAACGCCAAGTACCGCAAGCTGTGGGAGGACGAGGAGCGCGACGACGACCTCAGCGGGGTCCCCGACATCTACGAGATGGACGACCCGGGATACCACCTCCGGATGGCCGCCATCTACGAGAAGAAGGCCGCGGAACACCGCAGGCTTGCCGAAGTGTCGGGCGGGGAACGCGAGGATGGCAACGGTCCGGCATGATCTGAGCAGACATATCTCAGAAGAGATCAGAAGAGAAAAAGGGGAGAACGCGATGAGCTCACCCGACGGTCCTGTCGGCGCCGAGCGCAGCCTCGGCCAGCTGGTCGCCTCGGCGACCGGCGAGATGTCCGCGCTGGTGCACGACGAGATCGCACTGGCCAAGGCCCAGCTGCGCCAGGACGTCAAGCGCGGCGCGATCGGCGGTGGCGCGTTCGCCGCGGCCGGAGCGGTCCTCATCTTCTCGCTGCCCATGCTGAGCTTCGCGCTCGCGTACGGCATCCGTACCTGGAGCGGCTGGAACCTCGCGGTCTGCTTCCTGCTGTCCTTCGCCGCCAATGTGCTGGTGGCCGGTCTGCTGGCACTGATCGGCGTCGTCTTCGCCAAGAAGGCCAAGAAGGGCAAGGGCCCGCAGAAGGTCGCCGCCTCGGCCAAGGAGACGGCCGCCGTACTGGGGAACGTCAAGCCGCATCCCCGCCCCGTGAGCCCTGCGGGTGCTCTCGACGTCCGAGTCGGTGAGACGGGGGCCACTGTGGCACGCTCGTCCTCATGACCGACCCCGCCCATCAGGACCAGGCCCCCACGGGCCCCGCGCAGCACGGCTCCCCGCAGCCCAGCACCGCGCAGCACGGCCCCACGCTGGGTGCCACCGCCCATTCGGCGCAACCGGCCTCGGCCGTACGCATCGAGGGGCCCTGGACCCACCGGGACGTGGCCGCCAACGGGGCGCGCTTCCACATCGCCGAGATGGGTGACGGGCCGCTGGTCCTGCTCCTGCACGGCTTCCCGCAGTTCTGGTGGACGTGGCGGCACCAGCTGGTGGCGCTCGCCGACGCGGGGTTCCGGGCGGTCGCGATGGACCTGCGGGGCGTGGGCGGCAGCGACCGCACCCCGCGCGGCTACGACCCGGCGAACCTCGCGCTCGACATCACCGGCGTCGTGCGCTCGCTCGGCGAGCCGGACGCCGCCCTCGTCGGGCACGACCTGGGCGGATATCTCGCGTGGACGGCGGCGGTGATGCGGCCCAAGCTGGTGCGCCGCCTCGCGGTCTCCTCGATGCCGCATCCGCGGCGCTGGCGCTCGGCGATGCTGTCCGACAGGAAGCAGACCGCCGCGGGGGCGTACGTGTGGGGCTTCCAGCGCCCGTGGCTGCCCGAGCGCCAACTGGTCGCCGACGAGGGCGCCCTGGTGGGGCGTCTGGTCCGGGACTGGTCCGGGCCCCGGCTGCCGGAGGACGAGGCGGTGGAGGCGTACCAGCGGGCGATGTGCATCCCCTCGACGGCGCACTGCGCGATCGAGCCGTACCGCTGGATGGTGCGGTCGATGGTGCGGCCCGACGGCATCCAGTTCAACCGCCGCATGAAGCGGCCGGTACGGGTGCCGACGCTGCATCTGCACGGGTCGCTGGATCCGGTGATGCGTACGAGGAGCGCGGCGGGGTCCGGCGAGTACGTCGAAGCGCCCTACCGCTGGCGGCTGTTCGACGGCCTCGGGCACTTCCCGCACGAGGAGGACCCGGTGGCGTTCTCCACGGAGCTGGTGAACTGGCTGAAGGACCCCGAGCCGGACCGCTGAGCCCCCCGACCGACGGCCCAACCAGTGGCCCACCCCACGGCACGGCCAACGGCAGGGGAACAGCTGTCCTACGAACGCCAATTGCCCGGCGCATAGGCCAATTGGGGCCCTTGGGCGCGGTTACCGACCATGAGGCACGGGCAGACGTCGGGGTATGGGCTGGACGCACGACTACAGTGACGTAGCACGCAATCGCCGCTCGGCCGCAGCGCTGAACAGCCGCGAGAGGGGCGGGCCGCAGGATCCGGGCCGTCACGGCCCCCCTCAAGGCATGGGCATCCCCCGCATCCTCCGCCGCAGGGCCCGCTGGGTCTCCGCGCGGCTTCGGCATACGCGCGACTGACCCAGCCCCTTCCCTCTGGCTCTCGCTCTCTAGAGCGCGCAGCCCTGGCTGTCGACCTCCTGGTTGGCGGTGCGGCCTCGCTCGATGTCCTCGCGCACCTCGTCCACCGTCAGTGCGTAGCCGGTGTCCGGGTCGTCGAGGGACTTGGCGAAGACCACGCCGTAGACCTTGCCGTCGGGGGTGAGCAGCGGGCCGCCGGAGTTGCCCTGGCGCACGGTCGCGTAGAGCGAGTAGACGTCACGGCGCACGGTGCCGCGGTGGTAGATGTCCGGGCCCTTGGCCGTGATGCGGCCGCGCACGCGCGCGGGGCGGACGTCGTACGGCCCGTCCTCGGGGAAGCCCGCGACGATGGCGCCGACGCCGCTCGTCGCGTCCTTCGACGTGAACTTCAACGGCGGTGCCTTCAGCGTGGGCACGTCCAGGACGGCGATGTCCCGCTCCCAGTCGTAGAGGACGACCTTCGCGTCGTACGTCTGGTTCTGATCGCCTATCTGGACCGTCGGGTCGTCCACGCCGCCGACCACGTGGGCGTTCGTCATCACGCGGCGGTCGGCGAACACGAAGCCGGTGCCTTCGAGGACCTTGCCGCAGCTGCGGGCCTCGCCGCGGACCTTCACGATGGAGCGCTTGGCGGTGGTGGCGACCTCGCTCTTGGCGAGCTTGGGGTCGGGGGGCTGGACCTCCGTGATGGGCTCGTTCGAGAACGGGCTGAAGACCTGCGGGAAGCCGTTCTGCGCGAGGACCGAGGAGAAGTCGTTGAACCAGGTGTCGGCCTGGTTCGGCAAGGCGCGCGAGACGCCGAGGAGCACCTTGGAGTTGCGCACTTCCTTGCCGACCGTCGGCAGCGTCGTCCCCGCGAGGGCGGAGCCGATCAGCCAGGCGACGAGGAGCATCGCCACCACGTTCACCAGCGCGCCGCCCGTCGCGTCCAGGGCGCGGGCGGGCTGCCACGTGATGTGTCTGCGCAGCTTGTTGCCCAGGTGGGTGGTGAAGGCCTGGCCGATCGAGGCACAGACGATGACGATGACGACGGCGACCACCGCCACGGTCGTACTCACCGAGGCCGCTTCGTCGTCCGTCAGGGCGTCCCAGATGACCGGCAGGAGATAGACGGCGACGAGCCCGCCGCCGAGAAACCCGATCACCGAGAGGATGCCGACCACGAAGCCCTGGCGGTAGCCCACGATCGCGAACCAGACCGCGGCGAGCAGCAACAGGATGTCCAGCACGTTCACCGATTCAATCCTCGCCTCGCATCGCGGTCGCCACGTCCCCGCAACCTTGTCATGCGCGCCAGTCGAGCGGGACCTGCCTGTCACGGTCCCAGGGGCGCTCCCAACCCGCGAAGTGCAGGATTCTATCGATCACCCCGGCGGTAAAACCCCAGACCAGAGCGGACTCGACGAGGAACGCGGGGCCCTTGTGGCCGTGCGGGTGGACCGCTGTCGCCCTGTTCGCCGGGTCCGTGAGATCGGCCACGGGGACCGTGAAGACCCGCGCGGTCTCGTTCAGATCGACGGCGCCGACGGGGCTCGGGACGCGCCACCAGCCGAGCACGGGCGTCACGACGAAGTCGCTCACCGGGATGAACAGGCGCGGCAGCACGCCGAAGAGCTGGACGCCCCGGGGGTCGAGGCCCGTCTCCTCCTCGGCCTCGCGCAGGGCGGCGCGCAACGGGCCGTCCGTGCGCGGGTCGCCGTCCTCGGGGTCGAGGGAACCGCCGGGGAAGGAGGGCTGCCCCGCGTGGGAACGCAGGGAGCCGGCGCGCTCCATCAGGAGCAGCTCGGGGCCGCGCTCGCCCTCTCCGAAGAGAACGAGCACCGCGGACTGCCGCCCGGCGCCGCTCTCCGGGGGCAGGAAGCGGCTCAACTGGAGCGGCTCGATGGTCTCGGCGGCGCGGGCGACGGGGGTCAGCCACGAGGGAAGGCCGTCGGTGCTGAGGAGGCTCGCGGGGTCGGTCCTTCCGGCCCCACCGGTCGTGTCGAACCCACCGGTCGTGCCGGTCCCGCCGCTCGTGCCGGTCCTGTCGGCCGTGTTGTTCGCGTGTGTCATCGGCACCCCCGTCCGTCTCTGGACAACGCTCTTTGCCCCGTGGTTCGTTCCACCTTGTGCGGTGTCACCCCGCGGCCAGCGGCGGCGCGGGCTTTCCCGGGTAGTCCGCCGGGGGCTTGAGCCGCTGGCCCGGGAAGCCGCCCATCTCGTACTTCAGGAGCTTCTTCGCCTTCTCCGGGTCGGTCTCGCCCTCCCCGTACGACGGACAGAGCGGGGCGATGGGGCAGGCGCCGCAGGCGGGCTTGCGGGAGTGGCAGATGCGGCGGCCGTGGAAGATCACGCGGTGCGAGAGCATCGTCCACTCGCTCTTCGGGAAGAGCGAGGCGACGGCCGTCTCGACCTTCTCCGGGTCCGTCTCCTCGGTCCACTTCCAACGGCGGACCAGGCGGCCGAAGTGGGTGTCCACAGTGATCCCGGGGACGCCGTAAGCATTGCCGAGCACGACGAACGCGGTCTTGCGGCCCACCCCGGGCAGCTTGACCAGGTCGTCGAGGCGGCCGGGCACCTCGCCTCCGAAGTCGTCCCTCAGCACCTTCGCCAAACCCATGATCGACTTCGTCTTTGCGCGGAAGAAACCGGTGGGCCTGATCAGCTCCTCGACCTCCTCGGGGACGGCCGCGGCCAGGTCCTCGGGAGTCGGGTACTCGGCGAACAGGCGCGGGGTCGTCTGGTTCACGCGCAGGTCGGTGGTCTGCGCGGAGAGGACCGTGGCGACCAGCAGCTCGAAGGGGTTCTCGAAGTCCAGCTCGGGGTGGGCGTACGAATACACCTCGGCCAGCTCGCGGTTGATCCGCCGGGCACGGCGGACGAGGGCGGTGCGGGACTCCTGCGGGGAGATGACGGGCGGCTTGATCGCGGGAGCCGCCGACTTCTTCGCGGGGCCGGACCGGCCGGACTTCTTTGCGGGCGTGGAGGCGGACTGTTGCACGGCGGGCTCGGAGTTCCTCGTGGTGGACGCGGGACGGCGCTCGGGGGTAGCGGGGGCCTTCGGAGCGGAAGCGGACTTCTTCCCTACGGATCCGGTCTTCCCCGCGGACGGCGTAGTACGCGCCTGCTCGGCGGCCGACGCGGACGCCACGCGCGCCCCGCCTGCCCGATTTGTCGGATTACCCGACTCCCCGGACGCGTGTTCGCCCACAGCGGAATCACGGGGTGCGGCCACCTTCTCCGCCCCCTTGGCCTGTGCTCTCACCGGCTTTTTGGACACCCGGCCAGCCTAGGGCCCGACACTGACATCCGTCCTTGCCGTCATGGATCGGCCCCCAATTGGCCCCCTCCCGCACGGCACGCCACGCCGGTGCGGCAGACTTGTGACTGATCACACTGTTTGGACCGTCCGGCAAACTGGGGAACACGGTCCCCTAATGCAGGTCGACAAGGAGAGAACTCGTGGACGACGTTCTGCGGCGCGCCCCGCTCTTCGCGGCGCTCGATGACGAGCAGGCCGCGGAGCTCCGCGCCTCCATGAGTGAGGTGACGCTCGCGCGCGGGGATGCGCTTTTCCATGAGGGCGACCCCGGAGACCGCCTGTACGTGGTCACCGAGGGCAAGGTGAAGCTCCACCGCACCTCGCCCGACGGCCGCGAGAACATGCTCGCGGTGCTCGGCCCCGGCGAGCTGATCGGTGAGCTGTCGCTCTTCGACCCGGGTCCGCGGACGGCCACGGCCTCCGCCCTCACCGAAGTGAAGCTGCTCGGCCTCGGCCACGGCGACCTCCAGCCGTGGCTGAACGCACGGCCCGAGGTGGCCGCCGCGCTGCTGCGCGCCGTCGCCCGGCGCCTGCGCAAGACCAACGACCAGATGTCCGACCTGGTCTTCTCCGACGTGCCGGGCCGCGTGGCCCGCGCGCTGCTCGATCTGTCGCGCCGCTTCGGCGTGCAGTCCGAGGAGGGCATCCACGTCGTGCACGACCTCACGCAGGAGGAGCTGGCCCAGCTGGTCGGCGCCTCCCGCGAGACGGTCAACAAGGCGCTGGCCGACTTCGCCGGGCGCGGCTGGCTGCGCCTGGAGGCGCGTGCGGTGATCCTGCTGGACGTGGAGCGGCTCGCCAAGCGGTCGCGCTGACGCCGAGTCCGTACGTGGATGGGCCCCGCCTCTCAGGAGGCGGGGCCCATCGGCGTAGAAGGCCCAATCGGAGCAGGCCGTGTCCCGCGACCGGTCAGATCAGGCCGTGCTCCCGCAAGTAGTCCAGCTGGGCCCGGACCGACAGCTCCGCGGCGGGCCACAGGGAGCGGTCCACGTCCGCGTACACGTGCGCGACGACATCCGAGGCCTCGGTGTAGCCGTTCTCCACGGCCGTCTCGACCTGGGCCAGCCGGTTGGCCCGGTGCGCGAGGTAGAACTCGACGGCCCCCTGGGCGTCGTCGAGCACCGGCCCGTGACCCGGCAGGACCGTGTGTACGCCGTCGTCGACCGCCAGGGACCGCAGGCGGCGCAGGGAGTCGAGATAGTCCCCCAGACGGCCGTCCGGGTGCGCCACGACCGTCGTACCGCGGCCGAGGATCGTGTCGCCCGTCAGGACCGCCCGGTCGGCGGGGAGATGGAAGCAGAGCGAGTCCGCGGTGTGGCCGGGGGTGGCCACCACGCGCAGCTCCAGGCCGCCCGTGGTGATCACGTCCCCGGGGCCGAGGCCCTCGTCGCCGAGGCGCAGGGCGGGGTCCAGGGCCCGTACGTGCGTCCGTGTCAGCTCGGCGAAGCGGCCGGCGCCCTCCGCGTGGTCGGGGTGACCGTGGGTCAGGAGGGTCAGGGCGACGCGCTTGCCCATCTTCTCGGCGGTTTGGACGACGCGGCTCAGATGGGCGTCGTCGAGCGGCCCGGGGTCGATGACCACCGCGAGGGGTGAGCCCGGCTCCGAGACGATCCAGGTGTTGGTGCCGTCCAGCGTCATGGCGGAGGGGTTGGGCGCGAGGACGTTGACCGCGCGGTCGGTGGCGGGGCCGCTGAGGACTCCGCCCCGGGGCTGGCCGGGGAGGGCGGCGGCTTCTGTCATGCGGGGGTGACTCCCGTCGGGTTCGGGGGGTGCGGGGGGTTCGTGCGGGCGCGGCCCGGGGTCACCTCGCGCCGCCCGGCGCGATCCGTTTGGTGAACTCGTCGTGGCCGGGCCAGGACAGCACCAGTTCGTCGTCCACCAGCCGCGCCTCGGCCAGCACCGGAGTCATGTCCTGCGCCGAGGCCCCGGCGAGCGCCTCCGAAGGCGTGCCGTACCCGCTCAGGGCGCGCAGTGTCGCGATCGTCGGCGGCATCATCAGCAGTTCGCCCGCGTCGTAGCGGGCGGCCGCGTCCGCCGGGCGGATCCAGACGGTGCGGTCCGCCTCCGTGGAGGCGTTGCGCGTGCGCTGCCCCTTAGGAAGCGCGGCCACGAAGAAGAACGTGTCGTAGCGCCTGGGCTCGAACTCCGGAGTGATCCAGCGGGCCCAGGCGCCGAGCAGGTCACTGCGCAGGATCAGCCCCCTGCGGTCCAGGAAGTCCGCGAAGGACAGGTCACGGGCCACCAGTGCCTCGCGGTCCGCCTCCCAGTCCGCGCCCGTGGTGTCACCGACGACGGTCTCCGCGGTGGGCCCGGCGAGCAGCACGCCCGCCTCCTCGTACGTCTCGCGGACCGCCGCACAGACGATCGCCTGGGCCGCGGCCTCGTCATCGACGCCCAGCCGGGCGGCCCACCACGCGCGCGTGGGCCCCGCCCAGCGCACCAGGTGGTCGTCGTCGCGCGGGTCGACGCCCCCGCCCGGATACGCGTACGCGCCCCCGGCGAAAGCCATGGAGGCGCGTCTGCGCAGCATGTGTACTTCAGGCGCGCCGACCGCGCCGTTCCCCGCCCCGTCCCGCGCTTCCCGCCCGTCCCTGAGCAGCATGACGGTCGCGGCGCGGCGCGGGGTCGCCGGAATCAGCTCACCGCTCGCGAGGGCGCGGATGCGGTCGGGCCACTCCGGGGGATACCACTGCCCATTTGCCATGGGCGGAGGCTATCCCCAAGTGCGCTGATGTTCGAGAGACGGCCGTCACGCCCTACGGGGCCGTCAGCTCCACCTGGAACTCGACCTCGACCGGCGCGTCCAGCGGCAGCACGGCCACGCCCACGGCGCTGCGCGCGTGCACGCCCTTGTCACCGAGCACCTCGCCGAGCAGCTCGCTCGCACCGTTGATCACGCCGGGCTGGCCCGTGAAGTCCTGGGCGGAGGCCACGAAGCCGACGACCTTCACGACGCGCGCGATGCGGTCGAGGTCACCGGCGACCGACTTCACCGCGGCCAGTCCGTTCAGCGCGCAGGTGCGGGCCAGGTCCTTGGCCTCCTCCGGAGTGACCTCGGCGCCGACCTTCCCGGTCACGGCGAGCTTGCCCTCCACCATCGGGAGCTGGCCCGCGGTGTAGACGTACACACCGGACTGGACGGCCGGCTGATACGAGGCCAGCGGCGGCACGACCTCCGGCAGCGTCAGGCCCAGCTCGGCCAGGCGCGCCTCGACGGCCCCGCTCATGCCTGCTTCTCGCGCTTCAGATAGGCCACCAGCTGCTCGGGGTTGTTGGGTCCGGGCACGACCTGGACCAGCTCCCAGCCGTCCTCGCCCCAGGTGTCCAGAATCTGCTTCGTGGCATGGACGAGCAGAGGCACGGTTGCGTATTCCCACTTGGTCATATGGCCGACTGTAGTCGGTGTAGGGGGATGCTCAGGGTGGGCATCAGGGAACGCTCAGGGTGGGGTCCTGCGTAGGCCGGGCGCGCACTGGTTAGGCTCAAAGGTGTGAGCAGGCTCCAGGTCGTCAGTGGCAAGGGCGGTACCGGCAAGACCACGGTGGCCGCGGCCCTCGCGCTCGCCCTCGCGACGGAGGGCAAACGCACCCTCCTCGTGGAGGTCGAGGGCAGGCAGGGCATCGCGCAGCTCTTCGAGACGGAGGCGCTGCCTTATGAGGAGCGGAAGATCGCCGTCGCTCCCGGGGGCGGGGAGGTGTACGCCCTCGCCATCGACCCCGAGCTGGCACTGCTCGACTACCTCCAGATGTTCTACAAACTGGGGGGAGCCGGCCGGGCCCTGAAGAAGCTCGGCGCCATCGACTTCGCGACCACCATCGCGCCGGGCCTGCGGGACGTCCTGCTGACCGGCAAGGCCTGCGAGGCGGTCCGCAGGAAGGACAAGAGCGGGCGCTACGCCTACGACTGCGTCGTGATGGACGCCCCGCCGACCGGCCGCATCACCCGCTTCTTGAACGTGAACGACGAGGTGGCGGGCCTAGCGAAGATAGGGCCCATACACAATCAGGCGCAGGCCGTGATGCGGGTGCTCAAGTCGCCCGAGACGTCCGTGCATCTGGTGACCCTGCTGGAGGAGATGCCCGTCCAGGAGACCGCGGACGGGATCGCCGAGCTGCGGGCCGCGCGGCTGCCCGTGGGGCGCGTCATCGTGAACATGGTGCGTTCCGCCCTGCTCGACGAGGCCGAGCTGGAGCTGGGCCTGGAGTCGGCGCCCCGTACGGCCATCGCCAAGTCGCTGTCCGCCGCCGGCCTCGGCGGCGCCCGGCGCGGGGGCAGCGCCGAGCGGCTGGTCGACCCGCTCCTGGAGCAGGCCGCGGAGTACGCCGAGCGGTACGCCCTGGAGCGCGACCAGCGTGCCGTGCTCGCGGAGTTCGGCCAGCCCCTGCACGAACTCCCGCTGCTCCCGGGCGGGATGGACCTCGCGGGCCTCTACCAGCTCGCCACGGCACTGCGGAAGCAAGGGATCGCATGACCCCGGAACCGGCACGGACCTCGGACGCGGCACCGGCCTCGGACGCGGCGCGGACCCTGGACGCGTCCCGCGCGCTGGACGTCGACGCCCTGATCGACGACCGGCGGACCCGCATCGTCGTGTGCTGCGGCTCCGGGGGCGTCGGCAAGACGACCACCGCGGCCGCCATCGGGCTGCGCGCGGCCGAGCGGGGCCGCAAGGTCGTCGTCCTCACCATCGACCCGGCGCGCAGGCTCGCCCAGTCCATGGGCATCGACCGGCTCGACAACGTGCCGCGGCGGGTCAAGGAGGTCGAGGGCGACGGCGAGCTGCACGCCATGATGCTCGACATGAAGCGCACGTTCGACGAGATCGTCGAGGCGCACGCGGACAAGGAGCGGGCCGCCGCGATCCTCGGCAACCCCTTCTACCAGTCGCTCTCGGCGGGCTTCGCGGGCACGCAGGAGTACATGGCGATGGAGAAGCTGGGGCAGCTGCGCTCCCGCGACGAGTGGGACCTGATCGTCGTCGACACGCCGCCCTCACGCTCGGCGCTGGACTTCCTGGACGCCCCCAAGCGCCTCGGGTCCTTCCTGGACGGGAAGTTGATCCGGCTGCTCATGGCGCCGGCGAAGGTGGGCGGCCGGGCCGGGATGAAGTTCCTGAACGTCGGCATGTCGATGATGACGGGCGCGCTGGGCAAGCTGCTCGGCGGGCCGTTGCTGCGTGACGTACAGACGTTCGTGGCGGCGATGGACACCATGTTCGGCGGGTTCCGTACGCGGGCGGATGCCACATACCGGCTGTTGCAGGCGCCCGGCACGGCGTTCCTCGTGGTGGCGTCGCCGGAGCGGGACGCGCTGCGGGAGGCCGCGTATTTCGTGGAGCGCCTGGCCGCCGACGACATGCCGCTGGCCGGTCTGGTGCTGAACCGCGTGCACGGCAGTGGCGCCGCTCAGTTGTCGGCCGAGCGGGCGCTCGCCGCCGCGGAAAATCTTGAGGAGAGCGGCATTGTGGATCAGGAGGGCGGGAAGGTTGGAGGTCGTAACTCCTCCGATAATCCCGCGACTTCGGGTCCCGCGCCCACCGAGACCTCAGAACTCCCCGAGACCTCAGAACTTTCCGAGACCTCAGAACTTTCGGAGCCCACGGCCGACCCGTCCGCTGCTGCCGCACCGTCCGCTGCTGCCGACCCCTCCGTCGAGCGGCTGACCGCGGGGCTGCTGCGGCTGCACGCCGAGCGCATGCAGCTGCTCGCGCGTGAACAGCGCACGCGTGACCGCTTCACCGCGCTCCACCCCGAGGTGGCCGTGGCCGAAGTGGCCGCGCTGCCGGGCGATGTGCACGACCTCGCGGGGCTCCGGGCCATCGGGGACCGGCTGGCAGGCTGACGCCGCGCCGACCGCGTACCCCTACGCATACCGCTTCGGTGGCAGGGCTAGCCCACCGCCGCGTAGCTCTCGTACGTCTCCTCGTCCTCCAAGTCCACGGGCAGCAGGCCCGCGCCGCGCTCGTACTCGGAACGCGCGGTCTCCAGGAGCCTGCGCCATGAGGTGACGGTGGGACGCCTGCGCAGCAGTGCGCGGCGCTCACGCTCCGTCATGCCACCCCACACGCCGAACTCGACGCGGTTGTCGAGCGCGTCGGCCAGGCATTCGGTCCGCACCGGGCATCCGGTGCACACCGCCTTGGCCCTGTTCTGCGCTGCTCCTTGAACGAACAGTTCATCTGGATCGGTAGTGCGGCAGGCCGCCTGCGCACTCCAGTCGGTTACCCAGCCCATACCGGCGCCGTCCTCTCCCGAATCGAGGCTCCCCCACGGCGGCAGCGGCATATTCACCGCCGCCAGTTGAGGACGTTACGGAAGGTGGGCACAGCGCAACACCCCCTTCGGGCCCAATCTTGAATGGCCCGAACGGACTATGCGTAAGCGGCAGATCACCCGACGGAGTGAGCTGGCGACATGCGTGAGGAACCCGGCAAAGCGGGACGTTTCAGTTGAGTCACAACGGACGCCCGACGCCACAAAAGGCTAATTCGGACATGAATCCGTCGGATTCGGGAGCGACGGAGGGCTTGTTGCTGCACCCCACAGCTGTGACAGTTGAGAGCAGCTTAGGCCAAGGCATTAAGGCCTGTCCGGAGAATCAGAACGTAGGCTGCCCTCATGGGAAAGAAGCGCTCGGGTGGTGGTCTGTCACCGGCTCAGCAGGCCGCGAAGTTCCTAGGGGTCAGCGTACTGGCGGGTGCCGTGCTGGCCGGGATCGCGCTGCCCGCGGCCGGCGCGCTGGGTCTCGCGGCCAAGGGGTCGGTCGAGGGGTTCGACGAGATCCCCGCCAATCTGAAGCAGCCGCCGCTCAGCCAGCGCACCAGCATCCTGGACAACAAGGGCGGCCAGATCGCCACGGTCTACTCGCGTGACCGCACGGTCGTCCCGCTCAAGGACATCTCGCCGTACATGCAGAAGGCGATCGTCGCGATCGAGGACGCCCGCTTCTACGAGCACGGCGCGGTCGACCTCAAGGGCATCCTGCGCGCGCTCAACCAGAACGCGCAGAGCGGCGGCGTCTCGCAGGGCGCGTCGACGCTCACGCAGCAGTATGTGAAGAACGTCTTCGTCGAGGAGGCGGGCGACGACCCGACGAAGGTCGCCGAGGCCACGCAGCAGACGCTCGGCCGCAAGATCCGCGAGCTGAAGTACGCGATTCAGGTCGAGGACAAGCTGGGCAAGAAGCGCATCCTCAAGAACTACCTGAACATCACCTACTTCGGTCAGCAGGCCTACGGCATCGAGGCCGCCTCCCAGCGCTACTTCTCCAAGCCCGCCAAGGAGCTGAAGCTCCAGGAGGCCGCGCTCCTGGCGGGCATCGTGCAGTCGCCGAGCCGGTACGACCCGGTCAACGACGCGACGGAGGCCACCCAGCGGCGCAACGTCGTACTCCAGCGCATGGCCGACACGCACGACATCTCGCAGCAGGAGGCGAACGAGGCCAAGAAGACGGACCTCGGCCTGAAGGTGAGCCGGCCGAAGAACGGCTGCATCACCGCGGTCAGCGGCGCCGGCTTCTTCTGCGACTACGTACGCGAGGTCTTCCTCAACGACCCGGTCTTCGGCAAGACGAAGGAAGAGCGGGCCAAGGTCTGGAACCGCGGCGGCCTGAAGGTCCGTACGACGCTCGATCCGCAGGCGCAGGACTCGGTGCAGGCGTCGATCAAGGACCACGTGAACAAGACGGACGACGTGGCGACCGCCGCCACCATCGTCGAGCCGGGCACGGGCAAGATCCTCGGCATGGGCCAGTCGCGGCCGTACGGCTTCCGCAAGGACGAGACCACGATCAACCTCTCCGTGGACGACTCCATGGGCGGCGGCGCGGGCTACCAGCCCGGTTCGACGTTCAAGCCGATCGTCGCGGCGGCCGCCCTGGAGGGCGGCAAGACGGCCGGGCAGAAGTATTCGTCCCCGTACGAGATGCCGTATCCGGACCGCGTCTCGGCCTGTGACGGCAAGACCTGGGTGAACACCAACAACGAGAAGCTGAGCAACGAGAACGAGTCCGAGGTCGGCCCGTACGGCATGCGGGAAGCGACCGCGAAGTCGGTCAACACCTACTACGTGCAGCTGATCGGCGACGTCGGCATCTGCCCGGTGACGAAGCTGGCCGCCAAGATGGGCGTCGAGCGGGCCGACGGCAAGGAGATGGCCCAGGCGCCGTCGATCGCGCTCGGCACGCAGGAGATGTCGCCGCTGACGATGGCGGGCGCGTACGCGACGTTCGCCTCGCGCGGCACGTACTGCTCCCCGATCGCCATCGACTCGATCACCACGCTCGCGGGCAAGTCGCTGCCGGTGCCGAAGTCGACGTGCTCGCGCGCGATGTCGGAGAAGACCGCGGACACGATCAACACCCTTCTGAAGGGCGTGGTCGAGGACGGTACGGGTCAGAAGGCGGGCCTCGGCTCCCGGCCGAGCGCGGGCAAGACCGGTACGACGGACTTCCGCTACGCCGCCTGGTTCGTCGGCTACACCCCGAACATGTCGGGCGCGGTCTGGGTCGGCGACCCGCAGCACAAGCGCCAGATGGTCGACATCACCATCGGCGGCGTCCCGTACGACAAGGTCTTCGGTGGCGAGGTGCCGGGTCCGATCTGGCGCGACGCGATGAGCGGCGCCCTGGCGGGCAAGCCGGCGCCCGGTTTCAACTCCGTGCATCTTCCCGGGGGAGGGAAGGGCCATGACCGGGGCGACGGGAGTGACGGCGGCGACGGTGGTGACAGTGGTGACGGTGGCGGCGGCGGTCGTCACGATGACGACAAGCCGGGTGGCGCCGGGGGTGGCGGCGATGACGGGGGCGGCGGCGATGGCAACCCGTGGCCGGAGATCTCCATCCCGCCGGACATGCTGGGCGGCCTCGGCAACGGCGGGGGCCACGGCAATGGGGGCGGCAACGGTGGCGGGAACGGTGGGGGCTGGCGCCGGTAGTTCCGTCTCGGTACGCGTGTGAGGGCGCTCCCTGGCTTTGGTCAGGGGGCGCCCTCATCGTCGTACGCAGGGGGTACTTGATCGTCGTACGCAGGGGGTACTTGCGGCTCGCGAGGAGCCTCAGCCCGCGAGGAGCTTCTTGACCGTGGCGGCGACGCGGCCGCCCTCGGCCAGACCCGCGACCTTAGGGTTGACGATCTTCATGACCTGGCCCATGGCACGCGGGCCCTCGGCGCCGGCTGCCCTGGCCTCCTCGACGGCCTGGGTGACGATCTCCCGCAGCTCGTCGTCGGAGAGCTGCTTCGGAAGGTACTCGGCGAGGATCTCGCCCTCCGCCTTCTCCTTCTCCGCCTGCTCGGTGCGCCCGGCCTGACCGAAGGCCTCGGCGGCCTCGCGGCGCTTCTTCGCCTCGCGCGCGATCACCTTCTGCACCTCGTCGTCGGAGAGTTCGCGCGCCTCGGTGCCCGCGACCTCCTCCTTCGTGATGGCGGTGAGGGTCAGCCGGAGCGTCGAGGAGCGCAGCTCGTCACGCCCCCGGATCGCGGCGGTGAGGTCTTCCTGGAGCTTCGACTTGAGCGTGGTCATGGGTTGATTGTGGCAGGTGCGGCCGGTTTCCTGCCCACCGATTTACCCCGGGGGGTGGGGAGGTTGACCCCGACGCTCCTCCTCTTCCTCGGGCTGGCCGGCCGCCACTGCCCCTTCTGTTCCGGGCCGGTTGGCCACTCGGCGCGCTCCCGAAACCGGGCCGTTGGACCACTCGACGCCCTCCCACAACCGGGCCGTTTGACCACTCGGCGCGCTCCCGATCCCGGCAGCTCTGGCCCCGATGCCCTCCGGATCCGGGCCCGCCCGCGTCTGACACGATGGGAAGATGCGCGCGCGATACGCAGTACCCCTGGGCATCACGGCGACGGCCGCGGCCGGCCTCGCCTACTCGGTGGGCTTCGAAGCCCGTTCCTTCCGGCTGAGGCGGGTCACGGTGCCCGTGCTGCCGGCGGGGATGCGTCCCCTGCGGGTCCTCCAGGTCTCCGACATCCACATGGTGTCCGGGCAGCGCAAGAAGCAGCGGTGGCTGCGCTCGCTGGCGGGCCTGCGGCCCGACTTCGTGATCAACACGGGCGACAACCTGTCCGACCCCGAGGGCGTCCCGGAGACGCTGGACGCCCTCGGCCCGCTGATGGAGTTCCCCGGGGCGTACGTCTTCGGCTCGAACGACTACTACGGGCCGAAGCCGCGCAACCCCGCGCGCTACCTGGTCGAGAAGGTCCAGGGCAAGCACGGCCTGAACGGCAACGCGCCCGCCGTCGGCGTCATCCACAACCCCTGGGAAGGCCTGCGCGACGGTTTCGACGAGGCGGGCTGGGTGAACCTCACGAACACCCGCGGTTCCCTGAAGATCGACGGCTACGAGATCGGCCTCACGGGCCTGGACGACCCGCACATCAAGCGCGACCGGTACGCGCGCGTGGCGGGCGGCCCGGAGGCCGGGCCCGACTTCTCGATGGGCGTCGTGCATGCCCCGTACCTGCGTTCCCTGGACGCCTTCACGGCCGACGGCTACCCGCTGATCCTCGCCGGCCACACCCATGGCGGACAGGTCTGCATCCCCTTCTACGGGGCTCTGGTCACCAACTGCGACCTCGACACGGACCGCGTGAAGGGCCTCTCGACGCACACGGCGGAGGGCCGGACGGCGTTCATGCACGTCTCGGCGGGCTGCGGCGCGAACCGCTATACGCCGATGCGGTTCGCGTGTCCGCCGGAGGCGACGTTGTTGACGTTGGTGCCGGGGGCGTCGGGGGCGGTGGGGGCTGCGAGGGTGCCGGGGGCGTCGGGGCGGGTGGTTTGAGCGGGGGTACGTGGTTGAGCGGGGGTTGGTCGCTGAGCGCGGGGTAAGTCGCTGGGCGCGGGGTAAGTCGCTGAGCGGGACGGTCATAGGGCCGGGTCCCCGCACGGCCCGCCCGCCCCCTTTAGGTCAATATGACCCCCTGCCCCCTACCGTGGGGGCATGATCGCTCCGACTCCTCCCCCGGGCACCTCAAGCGCTTCGGGCGTCCCCGCGGAAGCGGTCGTGCCACCCGTACGCCGCCCCCTCGTGGCCGTCCTCCGCACGCTGATCGCCCTCGCCGCGGTGACCGGGATCGTGATCGACCTGGCCATCGGCAGCCCTCCGCGTGTCCTCAGCTACTTCACCGTCCAGAGCAACGCGCTGGTGGCGGTGGTTCTCGGCCTCTCCGCGTGGCGGGCATGGCGGGGCCGCCGCCCTCTTCCGCCGTGGGTGACCGGCGGCACACTCCTCTTCATCGCGATCACGGGCCTCGTCTACCACCTGGTCCTGGCGAACGCGTCGAGCGGCTTCTCGATGACAGAGGAAACGGCACCGCCATCCGGCTGGCATGCCCTCTCCAACCAGCTCCTGCACACCGTGACGCCGATCGCCGTGGCCCTCGACTGGCTGCTGCTGACAAGGCCGGGCGGCCTGCGCCCGCGCCACGCGGCCCTGTGGCTGCTGTACCCCCTGGCGTACCTCGCCTTCGCCCTGACCAGAGGCGCCCTCCTGCCGCCGGGCTCCCCGGCCCGCTACCCCTACCCGTTCCTGGACGTCGGGTCCCACGGCTATACGGGCGTCCTCGGCAACGCGCTCACCTTCGGCCTGGCCTTCTACGCACTGGCACTGCTGACGGTGACCCTGGACCGCGTCCGCCCCTGGCCCCGGCCCCCCGAAAACCGGATTTCGCCTCAGGCCTCCGGTCCGCTAAAGTAATCGATGTCGCCACGGGCCTTGCAGCAATGCGGGGCGGTGGAGCAACGACATCGGGGTGTAGCGCAGCTTGGCAGCGCGCTTCGTTCGGGACGAAGAGGTCGTGGGTTCAAATCCCGCCACCCCGACAGTTGAAACACCAGGTCAGGGGCCTGATCCGCATCGCGGGTCGGGCCCCTGAGCGGTTTCTCCAGTCGTCTTGGGAGCCAGTCACCAGATCCGGCTCCCAAATCTCCCGGCAATCAAGCAGCCATCTCCGACACCGGGGCAGTTCCCTCCGGCGGGTCGAGAAGCGTGAACGCACAGTCCCCCGGGCGCCGCCCCAAACGTTGGACCGTCAGCGCGCCCAGAAGTGCGGCTCCAGGTCCGCGCACCGGCCCTGCCTCGGTACCTACGAAGATCAGGCCGTTCTCATCCGGCTCCCAGCTCTCGTACTCAGATCCAGCAACCGACGCGAGGCAGAAACCGAGAAGGTCGGCCTGTAACCCGGTGGGCAGGTCTCCGCGGAGGAAGACCAGCGGATGCGCCATCCCCTCGTCGTCGTAGCCAGCTGCCACGACGGCACCGAGGCCCTCAGGCAACGGGTACATGTCTTCGGGGATGTCCTCCACGACACCCTTGAGATGACGGACTCCGACCTCTTTCAACTCCGCGAGGACCTCCTCATCACACCGCCAGCCGTCCTTCGGCGCCCAGTTGCCGTCGCCGTAGAGATCCAGGACGTCTGCCGTCACCTCCGGTGGATCTGCTGACATCGAAGCCGGTAGGTCATCCACTTCCTCCACCCGCCCGCCCTGCCGATCCGACGCCGGCCAGAACGCCAAGACCGGGTATGGCCGGTGGATGTAGTGGGCCAGGAGAGACCGAATAGCGATCGCGACTCGCGCATCGCTCAGCCCGGGACGCACGAGCAGGCAGAGCCGCCCAGTGATGCCGCCCAATGCCGCCTGCATGTTCTGTTCCCCCAGGTCGTACTCGACCGCTTGTGCGTTCATCGTGTCCAACAGCACGGGGAGCTCCAGCGCCCAGGCGTCATGCGCCCGAATCCTGCCCGGCGCCTTGTTCTGGTCCCGAGGGTCCTTTGGGTCCTTTGATGCGCATTGCGTTGCTCGCGCTTGCATGAGTTGTCCTTCCGTCGTTTGAACCAGGTCACCTACTCTCGGCCTGGTTCATTCGACGGAGGGCGTAAAGTCAGGAAATGCCTTCTCGTGCGGGCGACGCCGGCCAAGCTCAGCAGCACGGAGTCGCGGTCGACGCCTCTGTCCGCTGAACTTCTTCTCAAGCAGCTAAGGGCAATCACCCCATACGGCTTGTGCCGCGGTGGTCACAGACGGTACGTCCAACCTCATGCACCCCTGGTCTCCGCTCAACGACCGCCAAGTCGGCCTCCTCCTTCGACGCCGAGCCGCGGACAATACGTAGAACCGCCGACTGGCCACTGCCCGACAGCTGAAGTAACACATCAGGGCCACCGACTCACGTGAGTCGGTGAGGGCCGTTTTTGAGTCGTGGTCTCGTGTGCGGTGTCGCCCGTCTCCCGGTCGGAGTTCCGGGGGCCGACGCGTGGAGGGGCCCTGGTGTCTTGTGACACCAGGGCCCCGAAGGAACTGCTACACCATCTGCCGACCCTGATACCGCGTCGGCCTTCTGTGTCCGCAGGCCCGGCCGTGGTGCGGTCGGGGGTGCGGGGATCGCGGTTGCTTGACCGGAGACCACCTCACTATCGATGTCCTGCGGTACCCAGGCTTGAGACTTCTGCCTGGGCGATCCTGATGGCGCTTGGCCCCTCCGTTCTTCCCTCGGTGATTAACCAGCTATTTCACGGGAGTACTGCCTACTGCTGGTACTGCTCGTGGCGGCCCCTGATCACTGCGGGCCACCCGGTCCGGTCGTCAGCCCCGTCGCCGTCCTGCGACAACCCTGGCTTCGGAACTCCACCACCGGACCGTACTGCGTACTGCAACTGCGGGTACTGCTGCCTGGCAGTTCGTCTCTGCCAGGCCCTTCGGTCTCTCTGGGTTACAGGAGAAACCATAGCCACACCAGCACCCAATGTCTACTCCCGCTGGCATAGGTTTTTGTGTGCTCAGGGCTTAGGTAATCGGGCTCCCCGATCAGTCGCCTGGGGTTAGCCCCACCCGATGTGGGCGGGGTAGCGGGATCGCCCCGGGCCGTCGTGTCCGGAAATGCTGGGTCCGGGGCGCGCGTATCGCCGATGTGTATCGCCGGTGTCCCCACCATCCCGTTGATTGCCTAGGAGTTGGCTCGTGCGTAAGCAGGCTTGGCAGAGGTTCCGTTCGTCCGGGCAGAGGCAGAAGCAGCGGCAGCAGCAGCAGCGGCAGCGCGGGGGGCGTAGAGGCGCCGCGGCCGTAGGGGTCGTGGGGGTCGTGACCATGGGGGTCGTGGCAGTCGGAGTCCTCGCGCCGGCCGGCGCCTTTGCCGCCCCCACGTCGGCCCCGGCGCTTTCCGCCACCCACACGGACGCCGTCCAGCAAGGCCTGAACGCGCTGCTGCGTTCCGACGACCCGCCCCCCGCCGCGCTGGCGAGCGTCCAGGGCCGCGGGGGCTGGGAGGGGCGTGGGCGTAGCTATACCGCCGGCGTCGGTGATCTGGCCACCGGTTCGAAGGTGCCCAGGGACGGGCAGGTGCGGATCGGCAGCAACACCAAGACGTTCACCGCCGTGGTCGTGCTGCAACTGGTCGGGGAAGGCAAGATCCGCCTCGACGCGTCGGTCGACACCTATCTGCGGGGCGTCGTACGCGGGGAGGGGATCGATGGACGTGACATCACCGTCCGGCAGCTTCTCCAGCAGACCAGCGGGCTTCCCAACTACAGCAACTACCTCGGCGACGACGTCCGTTACTACCAGCCCCGCGAACTCCTCGACCTCGCGCTCCAGCACAAGGCCCGCTTCGACCCCGGGAAGAAGTGGGAGTACAGCAACACCAACTACGTACTGGCCGGGCTCATCGTCGAAGAGGTCACCGGCCGGTCCCTCGCCGAGGAGATGGACCGGCGCATCATCAAGCGCATCGGGCTGCGCCACACCTACTTCCCCGCCCCCGGCGACGCGGCCATCCGAGGGCCCCACCCCAAGGGCTACTACCGGGAATCGGCGCGCGGCCCCCTGCGTGACATCACGGAGATCGACCCCTCCTGGGGCTGGGCGGCCGGGCAGTTGATCTCCACCAACTCCGACCTCAACCGGTTCTACACCGCGCTCCTGGGCGGCAGGCTCCTCCCGGAGGCCCAGCTCGCCCAGATGCGCGCCGACACCCTCCCCGCCGACGAGACCTTCGGCCCCGGCGCCCGTTACGGACTGGGGCTCGTGAGCAAGCCGCTGCCCTGCGGCGACGGTGGCCTCTACTGGGGGCACGGCGGCAGCTTCCCGGGATACGAGACCCGGGGCGGGGCCACCGACGACGGCCGCGCCGCCAATGTCGCGGTGACCATGCAGCTGTCCGACGCGGCGTCCAGGGCACGTGTCGATCATGTCGTGGAGACGGCCCTGTGCCGCTGAGCCGCTGAGGGTCGTGGAGATGGCCCTGCGCCGCTGAGGCGCTGACCCGCGTCCTTCTCGGCTGCTCCCTCTGAGCCCGTTCCCCAGCCCCTCCCTCAGCCCGCGGCCGTCGGTGCCGCCTCGGCCGCGCGGCGGTATTCGGCGTTGATGCGCTGGGCTTCTTCGAGCTGGTCTTCCAGGATGATGATGCGGCAGGCGGCCTCGATGGGGGTGCCCTGGTCGACGAGTTCCCGGGCGCGGGCGGCGATGCGCAGCTGGTAGCGGGAGTAGCGGCGGTGGCCGCCCGCCGACCGGAGCGGGGTGACCAGGCGGGCTTCGCCGATGGAGCGCAGGAAGCTCTGGGTGGTGCCGAGCATGGCGGCGGCCCGGCCCATCGTGTAGGCGGGGTAGTCGTCGTCATCGAGGCGGTCGAAAGAATCGTCTGCTGTCATCGCACCTCACTGGGCAAGAGGGGTAGGCGGGGTAAGAGAAGGAACACGTCGAGGGGCCCGGGTGCCGTACTGGCGCCCGGGCCCCTAGGAACTGCTCTACCGTCTGCCGGCCTGGACCGCGCCGGCCTCCGCATCCGCATGGCCACCCGGGAGCGAATGGTCATGCGGTGAATCGCGGGTCTAGCTGTACTGCTTCCAGCTGTACTGCTTCTACCTGTGCTGTTTCTACCTGTACTACTGCTACTTGAACTGACTTGAACTGCTGCCCGGCAGTTCGTGTCTGCCGGGCCCTGCTCGATCTCGCTCGATCTCGGCTACGGGAAAAACCATAGCCACACGACCACCGAATGTCTACTCCAGCCAAGGTAGATTTCTGGGCGTCCCAGGGTGAGGTAATCGTCCCCGAGGTCAGACCTCCGTCGAGACCCCGAAGTCCGCCCCCGAGATGGCCGCCAGGGAAGCCGCCACCATTCGAAGTGGCTCGTGCAGGGCGTTCAGGTCCGCGCGGAAGTTCTCGGCGCGGTCCCACGTGCGCTCGTGGTCCAGCGCGCTCGTGTGCGGCGGGCGGTGGGCCTCCCAGGCCATGAGCAAGGGGTGCCAGCGGGTCATGAAGGGGCGGAGGATGCCGTTCAGTAGCTGGTCAGCCACCGACTGGACGGAGGGGCCCGTGCTCGGCCTCAAGCCGATGCTGTAGCGGTGCAGCGTGTCGCGGGTGAACGGGAAGAGGCTGTTCAGGGAGGTGAGCGCCTCGCGCAGACTGCCGCCGTCGGCGGGGAGTTGCTGGATGCCGATGCGGCTCACCAGCTCGACCTGTAGGTCGAAGGCGGCCATCCGCTCGGCTTCGCTGACCGTCATCGGCACGCTCTCCTTCCGTACGCCGGGGACCGGCGGTCCGGGGTTGTCCAGCGTAATGGCCGTGGCCCCGAGGCTGGAGAGGACCGCACGGCGCAGGGTCTCCGCGCGGGCCGAGTCGCTCTCGTGGTGGAGCCAGGAGTGGGCCGTGACCGGGTGCAGGAGGTGCGGGGCGGGCGTGAGCAGGCCGCGGGCGGTCAGTTCGGCCAGGCCGGAGCGGGCCCGGCGCAGCGCGACGGCACGCGGCAGCCGGTCCGCCGCGGCGAGGACGGTGGCGGCGGTCTCGGCGGTGACCGGCAGGGGCGACAGGGCGAGTGCGCAGCGCAGCACGTCCTGGGCCTCGGCGGGTGCGGTCAGGGCGTCCCGTACGTGGTCGGCCGTGAGTTCGTCGCCGGCGAGGATGTCGAGCAGGGAACGGCCGGGTTCGTACAGCCGGTTGGCCAGGGCCGCGGGGTTCTGGCCGGCGCCCACCGCGCGGCCGAGCAGTCCGAGTGCCCCGGGGTGCCCGGCGGCGGCGTCGACGATCTCGGGGGCGCCGGCGAGGGCGGCGGCGGCCGCTTGGGGGAGCGGTTCCAGGTCGAGGTGCTCGCCGTGTCCCCCGTAGGCGCGGCTGCGCGTGATCAGCAGGGTGCGGACCAGGGGGTGCGGGGCGGTGAGGTCCGTGACGGCGCGGGGCGGCAGGCCGTGGGGCACGTCGTCCACCACGTACAGACACGGGCCGTCGGGTGTCCGCGGCGGCTGCGGCGCGGCGGCCCGGGCCCAGTGCACGCCGCCGGGGAACGCGGCTCCGAACCGCAGCGCGTACTCCCGTGCGAGCCTGGTCTTGCCGATGCCCGGCATGCCGCGCAGCTGCACGGGTCTGGCCGAGGTGCGGCCCGTGACGAGGGGGGCCTCCTGGACGTGCAGGGCGCTGTGCAGGCGCCACAGTTCGGGCAGCCGCCCGGTGAACTCGCCCACGGCGGCCGGCAATGCGCCGTGTACGCGCGGAGGGGTGACGTCCGGCCGCATGGGTCCGGACACCTGCCGCAGGTGGGCGAGGATGTCGGGTACGAGCGTCTCCGGTTCGCCGTGCCTGCTGTCGCGCAGCTCCACCGGGTGGATGTGCGCGGTGTCCGGCTCGGGGTTGACCACAAGGACCCGGCGGCGCGGGTCGCCCTCCCCGAGGCCCGCGAGGAAAGCGGTGGTCAGTTCCCACTGGCAGGCCGGACGCTCGGGGTAGCCGAGGGAGTAGTACGCCAGCAGAACGCGGGAGTTGGCGAGCGCACGGCGGATGGTCTCGCTGATACCGGCGAACCCGGCGACCGCGGACTCGTCCGTGAACACCTTCAGCCCGGCCGCGATGAGCTCCTCGTGGAACCGGCGGACGTGCCCGGCGTCTTTGCGGCTGTAGCTGAGGAAGACGTCCCACACGGTGTCTTACCCTACTGGGGGGAAGCGGGGAGGCGATCATGACGCAGTCCGGCGAGGCACCGCGGAGCGGACGTACGGGACGCACGGGGCGCACGGGGCCTTCGCAGGTCACGGCGAAACTGACGATCCCGTTCGTCGGCGAGGTGGCGGGCCTGTGGGAGCCGGCGGACGCCGAGCGCGTCGCCGCCTGGGAGCTGTACTTCCAGCTGGCCAGCCGGGTCGCGGTGATTCCGCTGGAGCGGGACGAGGGTGTGCTGCGCGAGGCGCTGACCTCGCTGTACTCCCTCTATGACGTCACCCGCGGCATCCTGCACGAGCACGGCCCGGCCGTCGCGCCGCCGGTGCCGCCGGGCCGGCTCACCTTCGGGGTGCTGGCGATGGTGACGCTCAACCGCGTGCTGCGGCCTCTGCTGACGGTGTGGCATCCGCGGCTCTCGGCGTACGAGGCGCTGCGGCCGGAGGGCACGGATCCGGTGAGCTACGAGCGGGCCTGGCCGGAGGCCGCCGAGCTGCGCCGCCAGCTGGATGCCACGCGGCAGGCGCTGCGCTCGCTGGCACGGACGCTTCAGCAGGTGGCGGAGGTGGGCGACCTGATCGACCTGCCGGTCCCCCGGCCGCCGCTGCCGCCACCGGCTCGCCCGCGGCCGCTACCGCTCACTCCGCCGGACCAGTCGGGCCCACGTCCTGACGACGGGTCTGTTGGGGGCCCCCCCCCCCCCCGCTGATCAGGGGTAGTGCCGCCTGTCGTGAGGGGCGTCGGGTGGGGTGTGGTGGCGCGTCCCAGGCGGCGCGCTCCGCGCCATCGCCGCGGACCTGCTCGATGACTCCGGCGGGTCGACGACTACGTGTGTCGCGCCCGGAGCGCCATGTGGTCCGCGCGTGAGCCGCAGGTGATTGGCGCGTGGTCCGCGCGTGATCCGCGCCTATCGCGCGCCACGTCGTTTCGGCACCGGTCCCTCCCCTGTGGGGACCGGTACCGAACGACGCGGGCGGGGTCGATCCGCGTCGCGGCACGGATCGGGTGAGTCCGGGTCTGTGATCGGTGGAAAGTGATCAAGGATCCGGACGTGTCCGGCTGACCGGCGTTGTGGAGCACGCGTGGCGAGGTCGTCGCCACCGATGCGTGACTCCGGCCGGAATCAGCCGAGAATGTGCAGCGTCATCAGTCACCTCTCCGAGCGCAGAGCGTGTGGCCTGCTCCGACGCTGCGCGGTTGGCTCGCTACTGGGTTCAGATCCTGCCAGTTACCGCTTCCGCGGAGGAGGTTCCGGAGTCGTCCGGACCGGTTATCCGCAGGTCAGCCGTATAAAGTGAGTTTTCCGGTCCGGATGTTCGAGCGCGGCGGAAGTAAGGGGTGAAGGCCTTGAGTCCCGACTCAGGGGCACGCACAGCCTTCGCGGAACGTCTCGCTCTGCTGTACAAGGAGGCCGGCAACCCGCCCCTCCAGCGCGTGGCCGAGGCCGTCGTCCGGCTGCAAAGGGTCGACGAGCGCGGGCGGCCCGTACGGGTCTCCGCCCAGCGGATCAGCGACTGGCGACGGGCCAAGAACGTGCCCGCCCAGTTCGCCGCCCTCGCGGCGGTGCTGCACGTCCTGATCCCCGAAGCGCGCCGTGAGCGGCCCGCGCCGGTGTCCGAAGGCCTGTACGACATGGGCCAGTGGCAGCTCCTGTGGGAGCGGGCGGTCGCCGACCCGGTCAGCGGGCGCTCCGCGGCAGCCGCGGAAGGTGAGAGGCAGCCGCCCGCCGAGGCCCCGACCGCCCCCGCCGTGTGTCCCTATCGGGGTCTCGCCTCGTATCGCCGCGAGGACGCCCGGTGGTTCTTCGGGCGGGAGCGGAGCACGAAGGCGCTCGTCGCTCAGCTCCGCGCGGTGGAGAGGACGGGCGGCCTGGTGATGCTCGTGGGCGCGTCGGGCGCGGGGAAGTCCTCCCTTTTGAACGCCGGTCTGGTTCCCGCGCTGCGCGGCGGGGCGTTGAGCGATCACGTCTTGAATGCCGCAATTGTTCTGAATGGCTCGGGCGGCTCGGACGGCTCGCCGGGCTTGAATGCCCCGGGCACACCGGGTGCCCCGAGCACCCCTCGCAACGACCCCCCGAGCGACGCAGCCCACTCAGCCACCCCCCGGCCCGTGCTCCAGCTCGTACCGGGCAACGCCCCTCTCGACGAGCTGACCCGCCACATCCCCGGACTCGCGCACGCCCTCTCCGCCTCCGAGGCCACCCCCGCCCACACCACCCACGACCCCGCCGGGCACCCCGCGTTCACCCGCACCGTGCACGAGGCCATCACGGCATGGGCGGCACAGCACGAGGCCCCCTCGGAGACCCCCTCCAGCAGCCCCGGCAGCCCCAGCAGCCCCGGAGCCCCGAAAGCCCCGGCAGCCCCACGCGCCCGCCCCGTCATCATCGTCGACCAGTTCGAGGAAACCTTCACCCTCTGCTCGGACGAGGCGGAACGGCGTACGTTCATCCAACTCCTGCACGCCGCCTGCTCGCCCACCGCCGCCGGTGACCCCGCTCCCGCGCTCGTGGTCCTCGGCATACGCGCGGACTTCTACGAGCAGTGCCTCGGCTACCCCGAGCTGGCCGACGCGCTGCAACACCGGCACATGGTGCTCGGGCCGCTGACCAACGCGGAGCTGCGCGAGGCGGTGACCGGGCCCGCCAAGTCCGTAGGCCTCGAACTGGAACCGGGGCTCGCCGAGCTGATCGTCCGCGAAGTGAGCACCGACGGCCCGCGCGGAACGCACGACGCGGGAGTGCTGCCGCTCCTCTCCCACGCCCTGCTCGCCACCTGGCAGCGGCGGAAGACGGGCAGGCTGACGCTCGCCGGCTACCGGGCGGCGGGCGGCATCCAAGGGGCCGTGGCCGCGACCGCCGAGCGGGCCTGGTCCGACCTCGACCCCGCGGCCCGCACCGCCGCGAGACTGCTCCTCCTGCGGCTGGTCCGGCTGGGCGAGGACACCCAGGCCACCCGCAGGCGGGGCACCCGGCGCCAGCTGGCGGAGGAGTCGACGGACCCCGGCAAGACGGAGGAGTCGCTCGAAGCGCTGGTCCGCGCCCGCCTGGTGACGCTCGACGCGGAGACCGTGGAGATCACCCACGAGGCGCTGCTGCACGCCTGGCCCCGGCTGCGCGACTGGATCGACGAGGACCGCAACGACCATCTGCTGCGCCAGCGGCTGGAGGAGGACGGCAGGGCCTGGGAGGAGTCCGAGCGCGACACCGCGCTGCTCTACCGGGGTTCGCGGCTTGAGCACGCCCGCGCCTGGGCGAAGTCCGCCGGTGCCACGTTCCTGACCCGGAGCGCGGCGGAGTTCCTCGCGGCCTCGGCCAGGCTGCGCCGACGTACGGTCTGGATCGCCCGCGGCGCGGTGGCGGCGCTGGTCGTCCTGGCGATGGTGGCCGTCGTCTCGGCGGTGGTCGCCTGGCGGCAGCGGGACGACGCGGTGTTCCAGCAGGTGGTCGCCGAGGCCGATCGCGCCCAGCCCACCGACCCCTCCCTGTCCGCCCAGCTCGATCTGGTGGCCCACCGGATGCGCCCGGACGACGCGGCCACGCGCAACCGGCTGCTCGCGATCGTCAACGCACCGCTGGCCACACCGCTGCTCGGGCACACCGGCGCCGTCTACCTCACCTCGTTCAGCCCGAGCGGTCGCCTCCTGGCCACGGCCAGCTACGACCGGACGGTCCGCCTCTGGGACGTGACGGACCCCTCCCGCCCCAAGCATCTGGGCAAACCCCTCACCGGCCACAAGAGCTGGGTGAGCAGCGCCGTCTTCAGTCCGGACGGCCAGACCCTCGCCAGCGCGTCGGACGACGGCACGATCCGGCTCTGGGACCTGCGCGACCCCGGCCGCCCGCGCCCGCTGGGTTCACCCCTGCCCGGCCGCGGCGGCACGATCTACCTCGTCGCCTTCAGCCCGGACGGGCGCACGCTGGCCACCGCCCAGGACGACCACACCGTCGGCCTGTGGAACGTGGCGGACCCGGGCCGGCCGAAGGCGCTCGGCACCCTGACCGGCTCCACGGCGGCCGTACGCTCCGTGGCCTTCAGCCCCGACGGGCGGACACTGGCGGCCGGTGGTGACGACAGCGCGATCAGGCTGTGGGACATGGCGGATCCGCGCCGCCCGAAGCGGGTCGGGAAGGCGCTGAAGGAGCACACGAGCGGGGTGCACTCCGTGGCCTTCAGCCCCGACGGCGACACGCTCGCCAGCGGCAGCTCGGACAACACCATCAGGCTCTGGAACGTGACCGACCCCCGTCGCGCGAAGCCGCTCGGCGCCCCGCTCACCGGCCACACCGGCCCCTTGTGGTCCGTGTCCTTCAACTCCGCGGGCACGATGCTCGCGGGAGCCAGCGCGGACAGTACGGCGAGTCTGTGGAACGTCAGCGACCCCGCGCACCCGTCCCAGGTCGGCGAGCCCCTCGCCGGGAGCAGCGGGGAGATGTACGCGCTCGGCTTCAGCCCCGACGGACGCCATCTCGCCACCGGGACCGGTGACAACAAGGTGCGGCTGTGGTCGATACCGACGTCGGACATGATCGGCCGGACGGGGTCCTTCCGCCCCGACGGGAAGGTCCTGGCCACGGCCGCGCGCGACGACAAGATCCGGCTGTGGAACGTGGAGCGCCCCGGCAGCCCGGTCATGCTGAGCAAGCCGTTCAGGGCCGGGAAGGGGGACGTACGCACGATGGCGTTCTCCCCCGACGGGCATACGCTCGCGGTGCTGACGGCGAACAGCGCGGTCCAGCTGTGGAACGTCACCGACCCGACCCGGCCCGAGCCCTACGGGCCGCCGGTCGCCCTGCGCACGCGGTTCGCGGCCGCGCTGGCCTTCAGCCCGGACGGGCGCACGCTGGCGACGCCCCAGACCGACCGCACCATCCAGTTGTGGAACGTCAGCTCTCCGTCCCGGCTGCGCCCGCTCGGCGAGCCGCTCACCGGGCACAAGGGGTACGTGAACTCCCTGGTGTTCGACAAGGGCGGGCGGCAGCTCGCCAGCGGGAGCGCGGACAGCACCGTACGGCTCTGGAACACGGCCGATCCGCGTCGCGCCACCCCGCTCGGCGGGCCGCTGACGGGCCACCTGGGCCCGATCAACAGGCTCTCCTACAGCCCGGACGGCCGCACCTTGGCCAGCGGCAGCGACGACGGCACGGTCCGGCTCTGGAAGCTCACGGCTCCGCACAAGGCGGCCCGCCCTGCCGCCACCCTCAAGGGCCACACGGACGCGGTGGTATCGCTGACGTTCAGCCAGGACGGCAGCACACTGGCGAGCGGCGGCAACGACAACACCGTACGGCTCTGGGACGTCGTCGACCCCGACGAGGCCACCGCCATCGGCCAGTCGATGAGCCCCAACGCCAAGACCGGCAGCTTCCTGACGTTCAGTCCGCAGAGCGACATGCTCGGGGTGTCGAGCGGCACCGACACCGTCCGGATGTGGGACCTCGACACCGATGCGGCGATTCGCCGGGTCTGCTCGACCACGCGGGGTGTTCTGACCCCGGAAAAGTGGCGTGAGTATCTGCCCCGGCTGTCATACGAGCCGCCGTGCGACGAGTAGGACTCGGTCGCTCCTGGCCGGGCGGCTCGGTACTTTCGTACTCCGCACCGAGAAATCCGGTTGTTCGGCCGGATTGCGGAAGGCAGTTGAACACCACACTTTTACGACGTGATCCCGCTCACAACACCCCATTACAGCAGGGAAGTTGACTCCCCTCATGGAAGCAGCCTTGTTACTGTTGGTCGCAGCCCGATCGCTGGTGCATCCCCCGTCGCCAGCGGTCGGGCCCTTTCATGGGATCGCCGTGCCGCGAGACGCCTTTTTGATACGACGGTCTCCGGCAGCCCGAATTGGGGCGGCTCCGCGGTAAACCGACCCGCCTTCCCCGATATCCCGCGTACAAGCACCTGACAGGACCTCCGGCATAACGCCGGCTGGGAAAGGTGGTGAGCCGTGAGCCGGCGCATCGTCATCGTCACCGCCGTCCACGCACCGTCGGCGCGCTTCCTGCCGGAGGCGTACGACTCCCTCCGCGCACAGGAGTTGCCCGCCGGGTGGGAGTGGACCTGGGTGATCCAGGAGGACGGCACGACGGACGAGGTCGCCCCCCACGTCCCGGACGACGAACGGGTCACCTTCCGCCAGGGGCGTCCCGGCGGCCCCGGCGTCGCCCGCACCATGGCGCTCGCCCACGCGGACGGCGAGTACGTCAAGATCCTGGACGCCGACGACCAGCTTCCGCCCGGTGCGCTGGCCCGCGATCTGGCCGCTCTGGAAAGCGATCCGACGCTCGGCTGGGCGACGTCCCGCGCGCTCGACCTGCTGCCCGACGGTTCGACCGCCGGGTTTCCCGGCGACCCCGAGCCGGGGCCGATCGAGCGCCGCGCGGTGCTCGACTACTGGTCGGCGCACGACTACCGCGCGCAGGTCCACCCGGCGACGCTCTTCGTCCGGCGCGACCTGCTCCTCGCGCTGGGCGGCTGGATGGCGCTGCCCGCCTCCGAGGACACGGGCCTGCTACTGGCGCTGAACTCCGTGGCCCGCGGCTGGTTCTCGGCGGAGGTGGGGCTCCTGTACCGCAAGTGGGAGGGCCAGGCCACCAGCCGGCCGTCCCACACGGACACCGCCGAGCGGGAGGCACGTATGACCGTCGTCGCGGCACGGGCACGGGCGCTGGCGCACTACGGGTGGCGCTACCCGGCCCAGCCGGGCTGACCGACGCGACGACGGCCCGGCGCGACGACTGACCGCCGATCGGCCGGGCCGTCAGACCGCGTAAGGCCGTCAGCCCACGCCGGGCCGTCAGGCCGCCAGCCCACGTCAGCCCGTCAAACCGCGCCGGACCGCCAGCCCGCCTCAGACCGCCAGCCCGCGCCGAGCGTCAGCCCACGCCGGGCCGTCAGGCCGCCAGCCCACGTCAGCCCGTCAGACCGCGCCGGACCGTCAAGCCCCGTCAGGCCGTCAGCCCGCGCCGAGCGTCAGCCCACCCCGGGCCGTCAGGCCGCCAGCCCACGTCAGCCCGTCAGACCGCGCCCGCCCGCCAGCCCGCCTCAGACCGCCAGCCCGCGCCGGACCGTCAAGCCGCGTCAGGCCGTCAGCCCACGCCGGACCGTCAGGCCGCCAGCCCACGTCAGCCCGTCAGACCGCGCCCGCCCGCCAGCCCGCCTCAGACCGGGCCAAGCCGTCAAGCCGTCACCCCAATACCTCCGCGTCCACCCGCGAGAAGACCAGCTCGGTCTCGCCCACCACCGGCCCCCGCCACCGCTCGGGCGCCGAAGGGCTCCTCATCGTCCGCGGGTAGCTTCCGGGCGCGTAGTCGTTGGCGAGGCGGTAGGCGTGGAAGCCGTGCTCCCGCATGGTGTCCAGCAGTTCGTCGACCGAGTCGCCGAGCTGGGCCATGCGCTCGGGCGTGACCTCCACGGCGATCTCCACGTCCGGGCGGAGCCGGTCCAGTACGGGCTTCAGCCCTCGGACGACCCCGCCCTCCGCGCCCTCGACATCGATCTTGATGACGCGGGCGCGGGCGATCTCGTCCGCCTCCAGCAGCTCCGGGAGCGTGAGCGCCTCCGTCTCGAAGGTGGACTCGGCGGGACCCTCGTAGGGAACGATCGAGTTCGCGCCCATGTTCTGGGAGCTGGCGAGGACGAAGGTCAGCGTCCTGCGGCTGTCCGAGACCGCGGCGTTGACCGCGCGGATGTTGTCGCAGCCGTTGAGTCCGGCGTTCCGCAGCAGCCGCCCGTGGAAGGCGGGGGACGCCTCGACGGCGACCACGCGGCCCGTGGCGCCGACGAGCCGCGAGCCGAGGACGGCGAACACGCCCACGTTGGCGCCGACGTCCACCAGCACGTCACCGGTGCGCAGACGGCTCCTCAGCCAGCGCGTCATGTTCGGCTCCCAGACGCCGAAGAGGTACAGATAGCGCTGGATGAGGTCCCGGGTGTCGACCGCGAACCGCGCGCCGCACTCCACGTCGACGACCCGCTGACGCGGATGATCCCGGAGGCGGGCATTGAGGAACCGGGCGGCGAGCGCGCTCTTGAACAGCGTCCCGGGGGCCCGCCGCACATAGGCGCGGCCGAGCGTGACCAGGCCCTCCGTCACACCCTCCCGCACGCCCTCCCCTACGCCCTTCGTCCTGCCCTCCGTCATGGGGTGCCCTTCCGATCGCCTCTCCAGCGGGGAACAGACGAACCCTAACGCCGAGAGTCGAACGGCAGGTCGAGCATCCGGATCGCGTTGCCGCGCAGCACCTTGTACGCGACCTCCTCCGACAGGCCGCCGACATGGTCCTGCGCCACCTGCTTCGTGTGCGGCCAGGTCGAATCGACGTGCGGGTAGTCCGTCTCGAAGGTCGCGTTGTCGACGCCCACAGTCTCGATCGACTCGATCCCGTGCTTGTCGCGGAAGAAGCAGCAGAAGATCTGCCGGTAGTAGTACGTCGAAGGGGGCTCGGGGATCAGATCCTTCACCCCGCCCCACGCGCGGTGCTCCTCCCACACGTCGTCGGCCCGCTCCAGGGCGTACGGAATCCAGCCCATCTGGCCCTCGCTGTAGGCGAGTTTGAGCCTCGGGAACTTCACGAGGACCCCCGAGAAGAGGAAGTCCATCATCGAGGCCATGGCGTTGTTGAAGCTCAGCGCGGCCTGGACGGCGGGCGGGGCGTCGGGGGAGGCCGCCGGCATCTGGGACGAGGATCCGATGTGCATGTTCACGACCGTGCCGGTCTCCTCGCAGGCCGCGAAGAACGGGTCCCAGTAGCCGGAGTGGATCGACGGCAGCCCCAAGTACGTCGGGATCTCGGAGAAGGTCACCGCGCGCACCCCACGGGCGGCGTTCCGCTGGATCTCGGCGACGGCCAGGCCGATGTCCCACAGGGGAATCAGGCACAGCGGGATCAGCCGGCCCCCGCTGTCGCCGCACCACTCCTCGACCATCCAGTCGTTGTAGGCCCGGACGCAGGCGAGCCCCACCTCCTTGTCCTTGGCCTCGGCGAAGGTCTGCCCGCAGAAGCGGGGGAAGGTGGGGAAGCAGAGCGAGGCCTCGACGTGGTTGATGTCCATGTCCTCAAGGCGTGCCTTGGGGTCCCAGCAGCCGCGCCGCATCTGCTCCCGCGTGATGCCGTCCAGGGTCATCTCGTCACGGGAGAAGCCGACGGCCGCGATGATGCGCTTGTAGGGGAAGAGATCGCCCTCGTACTCCCACCAGTCGGTGGTCTGGCCCTCCGGGTCCGTCGTGAACTTGTACTTCCCGCCGACGTAAGCCAGTTCGCCGATGCCCGCGGTGAAGGGCTTCGGCCCGCGGTCGCGGTACTTGCCCGGGAGCCATGTCTCGAAGAGGTGCGCGGGCTCGATCACGTGGTCGTCCACGCTGATGACCCGGGGGATTTCCTTGGTGCCGACCTGGCTGCTGACCACTGCTTGCCCCCTACGGCTCGCCGGTTCCGCCACCGCGAATCTGACGGACCATCAGGTGGAGGTTATGGGCTCGCCCCGACGACGGCAACCACCCCTCCCGAAACTCACCCCACCCCTTGCGAACCCCGGGCACATCAGCTGAACTGACAGACCGTCAGGTCAATGCGACGGAGGGCTCTCGATGCAGACGATGTGGCTCGGCGGCGCCGAGTGGCTGGCCGTGCTCCGGATCGGACTCGGCCTGTGGTGGCTCGAGAGCTGGCGCCACAAGGACAAGAAGGAGTGGTTCAAGGGGGGCGGCATCGGCTGGGCGGCGGGCATCGCCGAGAAACACCGGTGGGCCGTCGTGCGCAGCGGCTTCGACGTCGTGGTCAAGCCGCGGCCGCGGGTCATGGCCTACGTCGTCGCTTACGCGGAACTCGCCCTCGGCCTCGGCCTGATCGTCGGCCTCCTCACGCCGGTCGCCCTCGTCGCGGGCCTGGCGCTCAACCTGATCTACCTCGTCCTGATGATCCACGACTGGGCCGAGCAGGGACAGAACCTCATGATGGCGCTGATCTCCCTCGTCGCCCTCTTCGCGATGAGCTGGCAGACGTGGTCACTGGACGCGGCTCTGGGGATCTTCCTCTGACCGCAGAAGGCCGACCGACTGCCCCCTCTCCCGCCTCTCCCGCCTCTTCCCCTTCTCCTTGCCGCACGGACCCGGAGGTGCCGGTGAACGAACACGACGACAAAGAGCGGGAGCCGACGGCGGCGGCCCTCAGGGCGAACCACGCCGCCCGCGCCGAGAGCGCGGCAGCCCGCGCGGCGGCCCTGTGCCGCTATGCCGAGCGGCGGGGCGCGGAGCACGCCGACGCCGTGTGGAAAGCCGCCCACGCGGCGCGCGTGGCGGCCCAGGCCCTCGCCGTACTCTCCGAGAGCGCGCCCGACCCGGCCGCGGACTCGCGCTGCGCCCGCAACGCGGCGGCGGCCGCCGCGCAGGCCGCGCGGATGGCCGAACTCATCGACGGCGGGGCCGAGTTCTCCGCGCGCGCGAGCCGGGCGGCCCGCGCAGCCTCACAGGCCGCGGCGGCCGTGGCGGGAGCCGGGCGCCTGGGAGCCGACGAGGGTCTGAACGGCGAAGCCGCGGCAGCGGAGAGCGCGGCCGTCAAAGCGGCCGAGGACGCGGGATGGATCCGCCCCGGCGAGCCCGTCCCGAGCGTGGCGACCGGCGTACGCAGCCCCGAGGTGATGGCCATGCTGCACCTGTGACCGCACGCGGGTGAAAAGCCGTACGGAAAACTGACCCGGACGTTCCGAGGTCCCGCTGTGACTCGTTGGGTCCGGCATGGCGGCTTTTGACGACGACCCTCGCGACCCGGCGCCCCTACTTCCCGCTGCGACCGGCGCGACACCCTGGCCGGTGGACCCCGACGCGGGCCTCGACTACTGCGAATGGTGCGCGCGGTTGCGGCAGGCGGACGGCCTCGGCGGCGGGGGGCTTGGCGACAGCGGCCTCGGCGGTGGGCTCGCCGAGCTGTCCGCGCACGTACGGGCAGCGAGGAGAAACGATTCCCTCGCCGTACGGCGGCTGTGGAACGGACGATGGCGAGGGCTCGGCCGGGTCATGCTGCTGTCCGCCGCGACCGCCGCGGTGGTGTCAGGGGTCCTGGCCGTCACCCTCGGCTGACGCCGGCCGCCCGGCCTACTCACGCGCGCGGGGCCGACCGGTCAGCCGCGCCGGAACAGATCCTGCGGATCGGCCCGCACCCAGTCCCCGCCCGCCGTCGGCGGGCGCGGCACCTCCCGGCACTGGGCACGCCACTGCCGTACGAGCGCGTCGTAGATGGGGGTGGACGAGCCGGGGGTCCCGTCTTCAGGAGCGGCGGCCGCATCGCCCGGCCGAGTCGGAAGAACGTTTCTTCGTACGTCGCTCATGCCCTGCCCAACGACGGCGTCATCCGTTCGGTTCGGCCCAGGAAGCCGCTGATCCGGCCCGGTGATAGACACGGACGCAGGAGCGGGCGCCGCTGCAAGAGCCCCGCTCGTGGGGAGTCAGACGCCCGCCGCCACCGTGCGCGCGGGCCACAGCGAGTGGAGGACCACTCATGTCCCAGTTGTCCGAGGGCATAACCCTTTCCGTGAATTTCACCCAAGGGCTCAACGACGCCTGGTCGAAGGTCGCCCAGTTCGTACCCAAACTCGTCGGGTTCCTGGTCGTCCTGGCGATCGGCTGGATGGTCTCGAAGCTGATCACCCGGGTTCTCGACCGGGTGCTGAGAAAGATCGGGTCGGAGAAGCTGGCGGATCGCGCCGGGGCCTCCCGGGTGCTCGCCGGGTCGAAGTACGACATGACGGCGATCATCTGCAAGGTGGTCTACGCCGCCCTGCTCCTGATCACCCTCCAGCTCGGCTTCGGCGTCTTCGGCCCGAACCCGGTCAGCACCATGATCGACGGCATCGTCGCCTGGCTGCCGCGCGGCATCGTCGCGGTGGTCCTGATCGTGGTGGCCATGGCCGTGGCGAACATGGTCCGTGACATCGTCACCAACGCCCTCGCCGCGCTCTCGTACGGCAAGACGGTCGGCACGATGGTCTGGGCGTGCATCGTCGCGCTCGGCGTGATCGCCGCGCTCGGCCAGGCCGGCATCGCCACCACCGTCACCCAGCCCGTCCTGTACGCGGTGCTCGCCTCGGTCGCCGGAATCCTGATCGTCGGCGTGGGCGGCGGTCTCATCGGGCCGATGCGGGAGCGCTGGGAGCGCTGGCTGCACACGGCCGAGCAGGAGACGGCCAAGGCCCGCACCGGCGTCAGCGCCTACCAGGCGGGACGCGAGGACGCGCTGGCCAACCAGCCGGTCCAGGAACGGGAACCCACCGACCCCTTCTGATCCCTCAGAGCAGATCGTGCCGTCTCACCAGCCAGGAAATGGCGGTGAGGCGGCACACCGCGTAGTCGTGCCCGACCGGCTCGCGCCAGTCCGACTCGGCCAGCGCGTCGAGGAAGCCGAGGGCGTAGTCGGTCAGCGCGTCCGGGTCCGGGGCCCGCGGTACGAGCCCGGGGCTGCCCGCCGCCAACCGGTCCCGCAGATGGGCCACATGCTGGTCCACGGCCGCGGTGAAAGCGGCCTCGAAGGCGAATTCCGCGAACCGCGGGGTGTAGGACGCGGTGATGCGGGCGAGCGGGGACATTCCTCCAAGCTAAGACAGGCGGACCGCCCCGCGGAGGGGCTTTTGCCATGCCCTTGGTCACAGACCGAGCGTGGTCACAGAGCGACGAGGTCGTCATAGAGCGAGGGAAGCACTCCGGTGAGTGCTTCCCTCGCTCTCCGTGGATCCGCGGAGCCGACGCGTCAGTGGCGCGGGCCCTGCTTCCGGTCACGCCAGTCCTCGCCCTTCGCGCCGCGTTCGCCCACGCCGCGCTCGCCCTTCACGCCGCGGCGCCGGCTCTTGGCGTCCCCGGTGTCGTCGAACTCGATCTGCTCCTTGCGCACGGTGTCGGAGATCTCCTGGGTCTCGGTGACCCGCTCCGTCTCCAGGTGTACGCGTTCGACCGGCACGGTCTCCTTGCTCACGACGGCCCGCTCGGAGTGCAGGGTCACCTCCGTCTCGGCCTCGCCGATGTCGCCGCGCACCCGGTCGCCCTCACGGATCGGCTCGCGTACGACGCGCACCTCCTCGTGGGAGAGCGGGACGGACGTCCTGACCTCCTCGTTCACGACCGTCTTGCGCAGCCGGGCGCGTCCGGTCTCCTCCTCCTCGGTGCCGACCCGCAGCCGCTCCTCGGAGCGCACCATGTCCCGCTCCTTGGACTCCTCGCCCAGGCCGGCCCGCATGGCGTACTCGCGGTCACCCGCGTGACGCCCCTGGCCCGCACCGGCACCCGCGCCCGCGAGGCCGGCCGTGCCCGTACCGGTTCCGGTGGCCGCGTTGCCGATGCCCGTCGCGGCACCCGGCCGGGACAGGCCGTAGTGGGCGTACAGCTCATGCTCCTGGCCAGGGTCGAGGTGCTGGTCGGCATCCACCCGCGGGGCCTCCTTCACGGCCTCCTTGGTGGCCGTGACGTGCAGGTCCTCGCCCCGCAGCCGGGCCCCCGCCAGCGGCACGAAGCTCTCCTTCATGCCGAAGAGGCCGGTCTTCACGGTCACCCACTCGGGGCGTCCGCTGCGGTCGTCGAGGTAGACCCGTTCGATGCTGCCGATCTTCTCGCCGGTCCGGTCGTAGGCTGTCAGGCCCTTGAGCGCATCGGGGTTGGTGAAGGCCTCGCCCTGCGTCATGGGTGATCACTCCCTTGGAGCGTGCGACGGGCAGAACCCAATCCGCCACGGACGACGCACGCCTCATGCTCCATCGCGCGCCGCGCAGGCCCGCCGCGCAAGGCGGAGTGTCACGCAGCGTGCGGACAACGGCCCGCGAGGCCTCGCCATCCCGGGGCGGGCGCCGCTCGGACCGCTCACATCCGCCACCGCGCCGATGGGGCCATTCGGGTGAACGCGTGGACACTGCACCCACCTCCTCCACGGCCCCCGCCCCGCCCTTCGGCTCAGCCCCGGGGGCGTCGGCTCTGGAGGACGCGCGCCAGCCGGGGGCCGAGGCTCTGCTTGAGCCGGCGCAGGGACGGCAGGCGGCCCACGGTCTGGTCCAGGTGGTAGTAGAGCTGCGGCGGCACATACGGCAGCAGCGGCGAATGGCGCTGTCCGAGCAGCGCGAACATCTGCCGCGGCTCAAGGCCGATGTACCGGGGCAGGTTCTCGTACCACTGGGCGCTGTGCCGGGCCGCGCTCTGCACGGAGAGCAGGGCCTGCTTGCGCTCGCGCTCGTAGGCCGCGAGGGCGTCCGGGAGCCGCGCGGGCCCCGCCGGACCCAGCGCCCGCGCCAGACACGCGGCGTCCCGCAGGGCGAGGCTGGTGCCGGCCCCGATCGAGTAGTGCGTGGTGTGCGCGGCGTCGCCGATCAGGACGAGGTTGCCGTGGGACCACGCCTCGTTGGTGACGGTCGGGAAGGCCTGCCACTGCGCGTGGCCCTCGATGTCCGTACGGCCGAGGAGTTCATGGCCGTCGAGCATGTCGGCGAAGAGCCTCTCCAGCTGGCGGAGGGCGTCGGCGTGGTCGAGCCTGTCGAGGCCGAGGCCGCTCCAGGTGGCCTCGGAGCACTCCACCACGCAGGTGCTGCGATCGGGGCCGTACCCGTAGGCGTAGCACCAGATCCAGCCGTGCCCGGTCTCCACGAAGGCGAACGTGAACGCGGTGAAGACCCGGGTCGTGCCGAGCCAGATGAAGCGGTTGGCGCCGGTGGTCACGCGCGTACCGAAGTGGGCGGCGCTCTCCGTGCGGAGCCTGCTGTGCGCGCCGTCGCCCGCGACCACGAGGTCCGCGTCGGGCAGCTCGGCCCGGCTGCCGATCTCGGTGCCGAACTCCAGCCTGACGCCCAGCTCGCGGGCGCGGTCGGCGAGGACGGTCCGCAGCCGGTGGCGTCCGATGGCGTGGCCCACGTCGCCGTCGTGGGCCACGGTCCTGTCGCCGACGTGGGCGAAGCCGCCGCGCCAGCGCACGGACCGCTCCGCGACGGCGCGCGCGGACACGGGGTCGTGGGCGCGCAGCTCTTCCAGGAGATCGGGCCAGTACGTCACGCCCCAGCCGTGGCTGGTGCCGGCCGCGTGCCGCTCGTGGACGGTGACCTCGTGGGCCGGTTCCTGAAGTTTGGCGAGGATGGCCAGATACAGGGAGGCGGGCCCCCCACCGACGCAATCGATCTTCACGCCGACCAACGTAAGCGCCGACCGCCCCGCTCCCCCGCAGGTCACTCACCGTGTCGGAATAGCGATCATGAGTGACATCTGGGCAGGATCGGAGGGTCTCGGGATACGACGATCACGAGGAGAACGGACGTGTCGGTTCACCTCAGACTGCTTCTGTCGCTGGTGGCGGTGCTGGTCCCGCTGCTGGTGTTCAGCCCCTCCGCGGCGGCCCCCACGGGCCCGAGCGGCCCTGCCGCGACCGTCGTCGGCCAGGTCGAGTGCGACTGGAAGTACGGCAGGTCCTGTGTCGTGGGCGGCGGCATGTCCTTCATGTGATCGGGCCGATTGAGCCGCCTGGAGTAGTCACGGCGGCCACAGGATGCGTGTCGTGCCCGCCGCTAGTGAGCTGGCGGGCATGGACTACGACATAGAGAAGGCGCCCGAGGCGCCTCCCACGCGGCGCCACGCCCTGCGCGTCGCCGCCGGAATCCTGGCCGTCGGAACGGCCCCGCTGACCGCGTCCCGTGCCCTCGCGCGACCGGCGGACGCGGATGTCTGTACGGGCGGGTACGACGCCGAGTTCGAAGCGGCCCTGGCCGAGGCGGACGCCCATCTCGCCCCCGACGAGATCCGGGGCCTCGCCCCCGAGCGGGCGCCCGGCCGTTTCACCCTCCCCCTGCGCAGACGCTTCAGAGTCAGCGCGCGCTACGGAATCCGCGGCGACTGGCTCGCCGGGCACCACACGGGCATCGACCTGGCGGTGCCGAGCGGGACGCCGGTGTACGCGGTGGGCGCGGGGGTCGTCGTCCTCGCGCGCTGGTCGGGGGCGTACGGCAACGCGGTGACCGTGCGGATGCGGGACGGCCGCTATGCCGTCTACGCCCATCTCTCCCGCATCCAGCCGCAGTGATGGGGTCTCCCCTGCTCGAGCGAAGCCGAGAGCTTGGGGAAGTGCCAGACCCCGCGGCCGCGGCATGATCCGCCGGACAGGCCCTAGGGCCTGTCCGGCCCTACTGGACGGCCGGCACGAGGCCCATCAGGGGGGCCACCGGGTCGACGAGCTGCTGGAGCTTGCCGAGTTCGCTCAGACCGCCGAGCTGCTGGTCGATCGTGGGCACCACGGCGCGGTGCTCCTCGGGGATGCCCGCCGTCTGGAGGTCGTTGATCGTGCCCTGCACCGAGATGTTGCCCGGCCCCGGCAGGGCGGCGGCGTGGGCGGCCGGGGCGGCCAGGGCGGCGGTTCCGGCGGCCAGTGAGACAGCGGCGATAAGTCGTCGTGCTGATGTCATGCCCTCAGAAACGGCCGGACCTGCGCCAAGGACACGGCTTTCCCGCCGCTCTCACTCAGGAGAAAACAGAAAACCATGTATTCGGCGCGTCGGCTTGACGCGCCGAATAGCGATTTCCGAATCGACGGCCGAAGCGTTTATGCCGTTACTTCCCCGGGAGAACAGACGTTAGAAAAATGCGGCTGCGCGCAGCAGCCGCTCTTTCCGACTCAAAGGAGAACGTGATGTATCGCATCGCGAAGGCAGCCGCCGCCACCGTCGGCACTGGTGCTGTCGTGCTCGGGGGCGCCGGCCTGGCTTCGGCGGACGCCGGTGCGCAGGGCCAGGCCGTCGGCTCCCCCGGCGTGCTCTCGGGCAACCTGCTCCAGGTCCCGATCCACGTCCCCGTGAACCTCTGCGGCAACACCGTCGACATCATCGGTCTGCTGAACCCCACCTTCGGCAACCAGTGTGTCAACAAGAGCGACAAGCACCACCACCACCACGGCGGCGGGCACCACAAGGGCGGCGACGACCACAAGGGTGGCGGTCGCCACCACGGCGGCTACGGCGGCTGACACGTCCCGCGAAGCCCCCGGTGAGCGTTCCACCGGGGGCTTCGTGCTGCCCGCCCACTGCCCGCCCACTGCCCGCCCGCTGTCCGCCCGCTGTCCGCCCGCGGTGTCAACCGCCGTAGGTGTAGAGCCCTTTGTGCCCCAGCAGGGCGTCCGGCTCGACGTCCCACGGCGGCATCGGCTCGTGGCGGGCGACGATGCGCCGGTACTGGGAGGAGCCGGGGCCGGGGGGCCGTGCGGGGAGGTAGGGCGCCGAGCGGGGGTGGCGGCGCTGCCAGCGGTCCCACAGCAGGTCCACGAAGGCGTGGTGCAGCCAGAAGACGGGGTCGTTCACCGAGGCGCCGCCCAGCATGTGCCCGCCGACCCAGCGGTGGACACGGTTGTGGTTGCGCCACCGCTCCTTGCCGGTGGCCGACGTCCAGCCCTCCAGCTTGTTGCGGAAGCCCTGTGGCGCACGGGAGTCCCACGGCGCCACGTCGTAGCGCGGGTCGTCGAGCGCCCAGGCCACGTCCCGCGGGGTGGGCAGGCCGATCGGGTCGCGCGGACGGCCGAGGTCGCGGGTGAGGAACTCCCCCTCGGTGATGCTCTCCTTGATGACCCAGCCGCCGTTCCGGTGGGCGAACGGGCCGGTCGTGACTTTCCGGTCAGGCCCCCGCCCGTTGCCGCCCATCAGGTCCTCGCCCCACAGCGACGAGGCGGGGCTGCGGTCCTTCGTCCAGTCCCAGTACGGGACGGTGACCCCCGAGTCGATCCGCTGGAGGGCCCGTTCGAACTCCAGCAGGAAGCGGCGGTGCCAGGGGAAGAACGACGGGGTCATGTGGGCGACCCGGAGTCTTTCGTCGCCGTCCGACACGTAGTAGTCGATGTGCGTCCGGACGAATTCGTCGTACTCACCCCTGCGCTTGAGCTTCAGCACCGCGTCGACGAACCTGCGCCGCTCGGCTCGGCTGAGGCTGCTCTGGTTCTTGCGCGTGTGGGCCATGTCCGTCCGTTCTGCGATCCGGTGGGCGCCCGGCACCGCCTCTCAGTGGCCGCGTCCGCTCAGGGCCTGGGAGGGGCCGAGTTCGTCGACGGCGGCCCGGGCGGCGGCGAGCGGTGTGGCGTACGACTGGAAGTGGTCGACCATGCTGAGGTAGCCGCCGTCCGCGCGGCGCATGATCCCGAGCGGCTGCCCGTCGACGGTGACGCTCCAGCCCCCCGGCGCGTGCCCGTCCTGCCGGGCGACCGGCTCGCCCTGAATGCGGCGGCCGCGGTACATCTCGTCGAACGGCGGATCGTCGGGCGGGGTGGCCGGGCCCGCCCCGTTAGGCGTCTGTACGGCGCGGAAGACGCCCCCGGCGGCGAGCAGCGACGAGGCCGCGACGCCGAGGAGGTGGCGTCGCGTCACGCGGTCGAGGAGCCGCGGGGCCGGGCCGTCGGCCGGGGGCTCCTGGCACGGGGAGGTGTGGGCCCGGCTCGGGACCGGGCCCACACGGTTCGGCAGCGGCGCCACGGTCAGCTGAGACCGAGGGTGGTCATCGGCTGTGCGCTCAGCGTCGGTGAGTGGAGCCCCGCGCTCGGCAGCTGGGGGGTGGGCAGCCCCCAGAGGTCGGCGCGCGGCGCGGTCAGGGGAAGACCGAGGCCGGCGCCCGGCGTGGAGGCCGTGACGTCGGAGGCGCTCACCTCGGCGTCGATGGACTCGACGCTCTCGTCGCCGAGCACATCGGCCAGCGGGGCCGACGCCCGCAGGGAGGGCAGGCTGTTGTTGACCGGGATGCGCGGCACCACGTGGTCGGGCAGCAGCTGGCCCTCGACGTAGTCGGGGCCCTGCGGGGCGCCGCTGGGCAGGGGTCCGGGGAGGCCGATGCCGATCTCGGGGGCCTGCACCCCCAGGGAGTACTCGATGCCTTGCAGCGGTACGGGTACCTCGACCTGGTCGGCCGCCGTGGCGGACCCGGCACCGCCGGCCGCCGCCGCGCAGGCGATGACCGCCGCGAGGGCGCCTCTGGTTGACTTCTTCATTGCGGGGTCTCGTCCTTTCGCCGTGACGGCCGCTCGGCCGTCACCGAATCAACGATCCTGGGGCGACATCAGCGCAAACTTCGCCCGACTGAACCAATCTCCACGGCTTTCGCGGGTTCAACCGGTCCAGAAGTCCCACCAGCGCGTCAGTACGAGCATTCCGATGACGCCGATGTGCAGGGCGGGGAGAGTCCAGGTGAACTCACCCAGGAATGCGCGCACTTCGCGGGGGGCGGGCAGAAATCCGCGGCGCACGTTGTGTGACGTCACGTGCCAGAACATGAGAATGGTGGCGGCCCAGGCCAGGCAGCACCACAGGCAGAGCGAATTGATGCGGTAGAGGGACTGGAATTGCAGCCAGGTGCAGAACGCGACGCCGAAGAGCGTGCCCGCGTGGAACGTCAGCCAGTACCAGCGTGGGAAGCGGGCCCCCGCCAGCACGCCCGCCCCGGCGCCGATGACGACGGCGTAGGCGGCGAGGCCGAGCATCGGGTTGGGGAAGCCGAACACCGACGCCTGCTCGCTCTTCATGATGTTGCCGCAGGCCACCACAGGGTTGAGGCTGCATCCCGGGGTGAAGTGCGGGTCCTGGAGGAGCTTGAACTTGTCGAGCGTGATGACCCAGGCCGCCAGCAGGCCCGCCGCCCCGGTGACGACGAGGAGCAGGCCGAACGACCGGCTCCCCTCGGTCCGGTGGGGGCCGTCCGAGGGTGTCGCGCCCGCCGCCCCGGGCCCGCCGGGGGCCTGCCGCGGCACCCGGGCCGGCAGTCCGGTCGTGCTCATCAGCGCAGGCTTCGCGCGGGCAGCAGGCAGTGGGCGGCGTTGAGCAAGGTCTCCTCGTCGCCCGCGAACTCGCTGAGGCGCTTCTCGTCGACGGGCTCGCCCGGCTTGGCCTCCGGCCACGCGCGCGTGGTGACCATGAAGTAGGCGTGGCCGCGCTGCTTGACCGCGGCGAGCCACTCCGGCGGCACCACGCACTGCGCGTGCAGGTGCGGCATGGTGACGACCGCCTGGTCGACCTCGACGAGGAGAGTGACGGGCAGGGACGGGTGGCGCGCGCCGTCGACGACGGGTCCGCCGACGGGCAGCCCCGCGTCGTGGAGCAGGACGCGCATGGCCTCGGCCGTGGCCTCGGGCCCGCCCTCCGTGTCGCCCAGGGAGTAGGCGAGGAGGAAGGGCATGTCCGCCTCCTCGTCGGGGTGTTCGCCGCTCCAGGGAAGAACAGCCAGGGTTCCGAGGTCAGTTGCTTGGAAGGGGCGCTGTTCGCTGGATGTTGAGGTCATGAGGGGAACCGTATAGACGCCGTGGTTCTTATTTCCCTCAGCTGTCACCCAATTGGCCGAGCGCAGGGCCTCCATCACACGATGGGGTCATTCGACGAAATCCGATGACGCGCGGGTACGCGAAAGGGCCGACCCGTGGGAGAGGGGGCCGGCCCTTGCGTCGTCGTGTGTTCCCTTTTCCACCCGGGTCGATACACCGCAGCGGAAAGGGGAAGGCAGCGGGGGTTACTTGGGAGCGAGGGGGAGCCCGCCGAGCATCTTCGACGGACCGCCGCTGGCGTTCACGTCCTCCACGGCCTCCGTGGCGGTGTTGACGACCGAGTTCTCGTTCTCGGTGTCGAGCATGTTCGTGCTCACCGGCTTGGTGTCGAGCAGGGGCTGGCCGGCCAGGGACTCAAGTCCGCCGTTCAGGCTGGTGGGCGTCAGGCCTCCGGCGAACGCGGGCGCGGCGGAACCGGCGATGGCGATCGAACCGGCAAGGACAGCGGCAGCCTTCAGGGCCTTCATCATGTTCCTTTCTTTGGCAACTCGTGTCGCCTGTGGGAGCACCGTTCAGGCATCGTGTGCCTGTCGTCTCACTTCACCGGGACTAACGAGACAAGGCCGGTACGGAAACCCCTGGCTTTCAAACTTCCCCCAAGCCACTCGAATGAAGAACGCATCTCATTCTCATATCAACCGGCCTATTGTCGGGCAGTGCCGAGCCATCGAACGGCACCCCCACACGCGCGACGGCCGCCCCCGCCTTCGCGGGGACGGCCGTCAGGTCAGACGACGCGTCAGTCGTTGACGCACGTGTTGCCGAACGCCGGGTTCAGCAGACCGATGACGTTGATGGAGTTGCCGCAGACGTTCACGGGGATGTGGACCGGCACCTGAAGGGCGTTGCCGGAGATGACACCGGGGGAGTTGGTGGCGGCTCCCTGCGCGCCGGCGTCGGCGGCAGCGACACCCGCGCTTCCGGCCACGGCAGCGGCGGCAACGGCGGACAGGGCGAGAGCCTTGGTGGTACGCGACATGGAGTGCTGCTCCTTGGTAAGGGGTGCGACGTACGGGCCGGGTGCCCGTATACAGGGATCAACTGCCGAGCCGGACGCCGAGTTGTGCGCCCAGACGAGTGATGTGCGGCGGGCCCCCACGTGCGCGATCGCCGATTCACCATGCCCTTCACCGATCCGACACACGTACGCAGGTTGACGGATCGGCCCTTCGCAGCCGCTACAGTTGCCCTTCTATTTAGGGCATTTCAGTCATACGCGCCAGATTCGCGTAAATGATGCGAACCTCTCATCTCCGCTGTGGTCAGAGCTCTTCACACGTCGGAAGGCCAACGCCGTCATGCCACGGATCCTGCACGTCAGCCAGCCCGTGGACGGAGGCGTGGCGCGGGTCGTCACCGATCTGGCCGTCGCCCAGGCGGCAACGGGGATGGACGTCCACGTGGCCTGTCCGGGCGAAGGCCCCCTGCCACGGGCGCTGGCCGCCGCCGGGGGCGGGGTGCGCGGGCATCCCTGGGCGGCGTCACGCTCCCCCGGCCCCCGGCTGCGCGCCGAGGTGGCGGAGCTGCGCCGCCTCATCGACGGCGTAGGGCCCACCCTCGTCCACGCCCACAGCGCCAAGGCCGGGCTCGCCGCGCGGATCGCCCTGCGCGGGCGGATCCCGACCGTCTTCCAGCCGCACGCCTGGTCCTTCGAAGCGGTCGGCGGGAGCACCGCGCTCCTGGCCCGGCTCTGGGAGCGCCGCGCGGCCCGCTGGACGGACCGCATCGTCTGCGTCAGCGAGGCCGAGCAGGTCACCGGCCGCCGCGCGGGCATCGCCGGTTCCTACGCGGTCGTCCCCAACGGAGTGGACGTGGACCACTTCTCGCCCCGCGCCGCGCGGGAGGCCCGCGACCGGCTGCTGCCCGGCCCCTTCGCCCGCGCCCCCCTCGTGGTGTGCGTGGGCAGGCTGTGCCGGCAGAAGGGGCAGGACGTCCTGCTCAGGGCGTGGGCGTCGGTCACCGCGCGGGTGCCGGGAGCGCGCCTGGTGCTGGTGGGAGACGGTCCGGACGCCGCCCGGCTGCGCGAAGGGGCGGACGCGTCCGTGACGTTCGCCGGGGCGGCCGGGGACACCGCCGACTGGTACCGGGCGGCCGACGTGGTGGTGCTGCCCTCCCGGTGGGAGGGCATGGCCCTGGCGCCGCTGGAGGCCATGGCCTGCGGCCGGCCCGTGGTCGTCACCGACGTGGACGGCGCACGGGAGAGCCTGCCGCGGGCCGGCCGCGCCCACGGCCTCGTACCGCCGGAGGACCCCGCCGCGCTCGCCGGGGCCCTGGTCGCCCTGCTGCGGGACGGAGACCTGCGCGACGCGCTCGGCCGGCGGGGCCGGCGGCATGTCCTGGACCACCACGACGCGCGGCGTGCCGCGGACGCGATCGACGTGGTGTACCGCGAGCTTCTGGGCGTGGCGCCCACCAAGTACAGGGAGTGCACCACCACGTGAGTGCGGAACGAACCGTTGCCTCCTCGTCAGGTCCGACACGGCAGGACACCAGTCCGACACGGCAGGACACCACGTCACGGCGGGACACCACGTCACAGCAGGACACCCACGCCTCGCCCGGGAGCCTCGTCATCGCCCCGCGCGGAGCGAAGGGTGCGCGGGCCGGGGCACGCGTGCGGCGCCCCTCCCGCCACCGCCGCTCGGTCGCCGCCCTGGTGGCCGTCGACGCCGCCGCCGCACTGCTCGCCCTGCTCGCGCTCGACGAGCCGCGTCGTTACGCCGCCCTGGCCCCCCTCCTGCTCGCCGCCGTCCTCACCCTGAACGCGCAAGGACGCCTGTACGCGTACACGGCGCTGCCCGCCACCCTCGACGAGGTCCCCGCGCTGAGCGGGCGGATCGCGCTCGGCCTCGCCCTCACCCTCGCTCTCGCCCCCGCCCTGCCCGCCCCCGTGCCCCCGCTCCCCCTGTCGGACCTGGCCACCGTGGGCGCCGCCCAGTGTCTGCTCGTCGTCGGCGGCCGCGCCCTGGTGCACTGGCAGCGGCGGGCGGACGCCCTGCGCAGACCCCGGCCGGTGCTGGTGCTCGGCCCCCGCGCCGAGGCGCGGGCCGTGGCGGCGGCCCTGCTGCGGCGCCCCCGTTGCGGCCTGCGGCCCGTGGGTCTGGTGAGCGAGGCCGACCAGCAGGGCGAGGGGTCCGCTCCCGAACTGCCGGTCCTCGGCACGGAGGACGAACTCCACCGGGCGGTGATCCAGAACGACGTACGGGCCGTGCTGCTGCTCCCCGGCGGCGGCCCCGGGCTCGCAGGCCTGCTGCCGGTGCTGACCGGCCTCGGCTGCGACCTGTGGGAGACCGGCCCGCGCCACGCGGAACTCGGCCCGGCCCGGGAGGGGGCCCGCCGGTACGTGGCCGGGTTCTCCTGCCGGCCGCTGACGGTCGCCGGGCCCCACGGGACGAGCGTGGGCAAACGGCTGCTGGACATCACGGTCGCCGGGGTGCTGCTGCTGGTGGCCGCGCCGGTGCTGGCGGGCTGCGCGCTGGTGCTGCGGGCCGTGGAAGGGCCCGGCGTGATCTTCCGTCAGGAGCGCGTCGGCAAGGACGGGCGCCTGTTCACCCTGCTGAAGTTCCGCACCCACCGGCCCGCCGACCCGCAGGAGTCGGCGACGCGGTGGACGGTCGCCGACGAGCAGCGGATGAACGCCTTCTGCCGCTTCCTTCGCAGCACCTCCCTGGACGAACTGCCGCAGCTGTGGAACGTCCTGCGCGGCGACATGAGCCTGGTCGGGCCGCGCCCCGAACGCCCCTTCTTCGTCGCGCAGTTCAGTCAGACCTATCCGGAGTACGCGCGACGACACCGGATGCCGACCGGCATCACCGGCCTCGCCCAGATCCACGGCCTGCGCGGGGACACCTCCATCGAGGACCGGTGCCGCTTCGACAACGCCTACATCGACAGCTGGTCCTTCTGGCAGGACATGTGCATCCTGCTGCGCACCCTCGGCTGCCTGCTGCGCCGCACGGGGAGCTGACACGGTGACCCCACGCGATGCCGTCCCGCGCGAACTGCGGCGCGCCGCGCCCGTCCTGCCGGTCGTCCTGATCATCGCGCTGCTCGCCCTGCCGATGCCGGCCGGCGGCGAGACGTCCGGCGCGGAGGCCGGAGCCGGGACCGGCACGCTCGCCGACGCGGTCTCCGCCCTGGTCGTCGGCGCCTGCGTCGTCCACGTGGCGCGGACCGGGCGGCGCCCGCTGAGCCGGACCGCCGCGGTACTCCTCGGGCTCCCGGTGGTCGGCATCACCGCGGCCGCCTTCGGCGCGTCCTCCGCGTCGACCGGTGTCGCCGGGGCCGCGCGCTACCTCCAGATCTTCGTGCTGGTACCGGCGGCCGTGCTGATCCTCGTCCGCGACGCGCGCCACTTCCGCCTGCTCGCCTGGTCGTTCGTGGCGCTGGCCCTGTGGCAGGGCGCCATCGGCGTACAGCAGAACCTGACGGGCACCGGGGCCTCGTACATGGGCGAGGACATCCGGGCCGTCGGCACCTTCGGTTCCACGGACGTCATGGGGATGGCGACCGTCGTGTCGTACGGGCTCGTCTGCGCCCTCGCGCTCGCCTTCCGCCCGCACGCGCCGCGCATGCGCGCGGTGGCGGCCGGGTGCGCGGCCCTGCTGGCCGTGCCGCTCGCCCTTTCGTTCAGCCGCGGGGCGTGGATCGCCACCGCGGTGGCCTGCCTCGGCGTCCTGCTGCTCGCCGGGGCACGCCGGGCGGGCACGGTCCTGCTGGCGGGGGGCGCGGCGGCCATTGTGCTGGTCGTGGGGCTCGGGGTGGGCTCCGCGATGCTCCAGGAACGGCTCAGCAGCATCACGCAGGTCACGGACACCCCCGATCAGTCGGTCACCGACCGGTACACGATGTGGGCGGCCTCGGCGGACATGTGGCGCGAGCGGCCGGTGACCGGCGTGGGCCTCAAGGGCTTCCCCGAACACCGCGACAAGTACGCCTCGCTGGCCCTGTCCTCCGGCAGCGACACGGCCGGAGCGGGCAGCGGCTTCGTCCGCCAGCCGCTGCTGTCCCCGCACAACATGTACCTGCTCGTCCTCGGCGAACAGGGTCTTCTCGGCCTCGCCACCCTCGCCGGGGGCTGGGCGGCGCTCCTCGTGTGTGGACTGCTCCGGTGGAAGCGCGGGTGCGCGCGGCCGGGCGGTCGGGACGGTCCCGAGCTGGACTGCGCGCTGGTCGCCTGCGGACTGCTGATCTGGCAGCTGACCGACTTCGTGTACGCGGACATCGGCGGGCCCTCCACCGTCCTGACGGCGGTGGCCCTCGGCGTCGCCGCGTGGTGGGCGGTCGGCTCGCGCGGGCCGGCCGAAGAGGCGGGTGCGCGATGACGACCGTGCCGCCCGCGGTGGTCCCGGAGACCGCCCCGCCCGCGGAACCGCGCGCGACAGCGCCGTCCGAGAAGACCGGCGGCTCGTTCCTCGCCAAGGCCGCGCTGATCACCGCCGCGCTGTCGGTGGCGGGTTCGCTCCTCGGCCTCGTACGCGACCAGGCGCTCGCGCACTTCTTCGGCGCCGGTACCGACACCGACGCCTTCCTCGTCGCCTGGACGATCCCGGAACTGGCCGCGACGCTGCTCATCGAGGACGGCCTGGCCTTCTTCCTCGTGCCCGCGTTCAGCCTGGCCCTGGCCCGCCGCGCGGCCGACCCCGCCACCGACCCCGTACGCGACCTCGTCCGCGCGTCGCTGCCGCGGATGTCGCTGTGGTTCGCCGCGGCGGCGCTCGCGCTCATGGCGGCGGCGCCCTACGTAGTGGCCGCGCTCGCACCGGGGCTGCCCGATCCGCGGCGGGCGGTGGACTGTACGCGGCTGACCGCCACCTGCGCCTTCACCTTCGGGCTCACCGGCTATTGCAGCGCGGCGCTGCGGGCACACCAGCGGTTCGTCGCCCCGGCGACCGTGTACGTCGCCTACAACGCGGTCATCATCACGGCCCTGTTCGTCCTCGCGGCGCCCCTGGGCGTACGGGCCGCGGCGGCGGGCGTGGCGGTGGGCGGCGCCCTCATGGTGGTCGTACAGGCGCCTTCCCTGTGGCGGCAGTTGCGGCGCGGGCCCGGCGCGGCGCCCGCCAAAGGCACGTCGGCGGACAGGACGCTCCAGACGGCGATCATCTGGACGGTCCTGCTGTTCGCGCTCTGCCGCCAGTCGCAGGTCCTCATCGAGCGGTTCCTGGCCTCGTCGCTGCCCGCCGGGGCCATCTCGCACCTGAACTACGCGCAGAAGGTCGCGCAGATGCCGATGGTCCTCTCCCTCATGCTGTGCACCGTCACCTTCCCCACGGTCGCCCGCGCGCTGGCCGCCGGTGAGACGGAACGGGCCAGGGACCGCGTGGAGCGCGACCTCGTCCTCGCGGGCTGCGTGGTGCTGTGCGGCACGGCCGCGGTCGTCGCCGTCGCGCCCGCGCTCATCGAACTGCTCTTCCAGCGCGGCGCCTTCACCGCGGGCGACACCGCCACCACGGCCTCCGTCATGCGGGTGTACGCGCTGGGCCTGCTGGGGCACACGCTGGTGGGTGCGCTCGCCCGCGCCCACTTCGCCGTCGCCCGCACCACCTGGGTCCCGCTCTTCTCGATGTCCCTCGGCATCGTCATGACCGCCGGGATCGGCTTCTTGAGCGTCGGCACCTGGGGCGTCCACGGCATCGCCGCCGCGAACGCCACCGGCATCTGCGTCACCGCGCTGCTCCTGCTGCGCGGTCTCGGCCCGCGCACCGTGCCCATCAGGACGCGGGCGGTCGCCGGGCAGCTGGGCCGCCTGACGCTCGCTGCGGTGGGCGCGGCGATCCTGGGCGGCCTGTGCGCGGAAGGGACCGGGCAGCCCGCCCTCGCCGTCCTGGCCGGTTTCTCGGCCGTCACCGTCTCCTTCGTGCTGTTCGGGCTGCTTTTGGGCGCGCAGCCCTGGCCGTCCGTCCTTCGCTCCGTCAGAGGAAAGGTCCGTCATGTCCGTTGACCTCACCCCGTCCTCCCCGTCCTCCCCTCCCTCCCCTTCCGCGGAGCCCTTCCTTCGCCCCGGGCCGCCCCGCACGCGCGCGTGGATCGCGATGTACCACTCCGTCGCCGACCCCACCGACGACCCGTACCGCATCACCGTCTCCCCCGACCGCCTCGCCGCACAGCTGCGGTGGCTGCGCCGCCGGGGCCTGCGCGGGGTGTCGATGCGCCAGCTCCTGGACGCGTGCGCGCGGGGCCAGGAGCGCGACCTGGTGGGACTCACCTTCGACGACGGCTACCGCGACTTCGTCGACGAGGCTCTCCCGCTGCTGCGGAGCCACGACTGCTCCGCCACCTTGTTCGTCCTGCCGGGCCGCCTCGACGGCGACAACGCCTGGGACCCGCTGGGCCCCCGCAAGCCGCTCCTGGGTGCCGCCGGCATCCGCCGCGCCGCCGAGTACGGCATGGAGATCGCCTCGCACGGCCTGACCCACGTCGACCTCACCCAGGCCGACGACGGGCTCCTGCGCCGCGAGGTCAGCGACAGCCGTGCGGCCCTGACCGAGCTGACCGGCACCGACGTGCAGGGCTTCTGCTACCCCTACGGCCACGTCGACGAGCGGGTAGCGGCCGCCGTACGGGACGCCGGATACCGCTACGCCTGCGCGATCTCCCCCGGCCCCCTCTCCGGAGTCCTCGCGCTGCCCCGCGTCCACATCGGCCAGAGCGACACGGGCCCGCGCCTGCGGCTGAAGCTGTGGACCAACCGGCTGCGGCACCGCACCCTGGACCGCGCGGCGGTCACGTCGGCGGTCACCGGATGAGGGTCCTGCACATCATCACCGGCCTCGGCGTGGGCGGCGCGGAGCTGCAACTGCGCCTGCTGCTGCGCCACTTGCCCGCCGACTGCGACGTGGTCACGCTGACCGACGCGGGCACCGTGGCGCGGGGCATCGTCGCCGACGGCACCCAGGTGACCGACCTCGGCATGTCGGGCAACCGCGATGTCGCGGCGCTGCCCCGCCTCGCCCGGCTCATCAAGGCGGGGCGGTACGACGCGGTCCACACCCACCTCTACCGCGCCTGCCTGTACGGGCGGATCGCGGCCCGCATGGCCGGGGTGCGGGCCGTGGTGGCCACGGAGCACTCGCTGGGCGACTCGCAGATGGAGGGCCGCCCGCTGACGGCCGGTGTCCGCGCGCTGTACCTCGCCGGGGAGCGGCTCGGACGGATGACGGTCGCCGTCTCCCCCGCCGTCGGACAGCGCCTGAACCGCTGGGGAGTGCCCCGCCAGCGCATCCGGGTGGTGCCGAACGGCATCGACCTGGACCGCTTCCGGTTCGACCCGGCGGCCCGCGTCCGCACACGGCGCCGGCTCGGACTGCCCGATTCCGCGTTCGTCGTCGGCGGCGTGGGCCGGCTGACCGACGGCAAGCGTTTCGACGTACTCCTGCACGCGGCCGCCCAACTCCCCGAGGAGGTGGCTGTCCTGCTGGTCGGTACCGGCCCGCGGGAGGAGGAGCTGAGGCGGCTGGCCCACCGGCTGGGCCTGGCCGACCGGGTGCGGTTCGCCGGGGAGGCGGCCCACGAGGAGAGCGGCGGCGCCGACGGTGCGCCGGGCCTGCCCTCGCTGCTGTCCGCGATGGACGCCTTGGCCTCCCCCTCCCCCGAGGAGGCGTTCGGGCTGGCGCTCGTGGAGGGCCTGGCCTGCGGGCTCCCGGTGATCTACACGTCGTGCCCCGCCGTGGACGGCTTCCCGGCCGGGGCGCGGGCGGACGCCTCGTACTGCCCGAGCGACGCGGACTCCTTCGCGCAGGGCCTGTACGGCCTGCGCACCGCCCTCCTGCCGCGCCGCCCCGCACCGGCCGCGGTGCGGCACTACTGCATCACCCGCAGCGCCGAGCGACTGATGCGTGTCTACGCCTCCGTCGTCCCCGGCCCGACCCTGGAGGTGAACCCCCGATGAGCGACTCCGCGAACGAGCGCCCACGTACCGACGCCTGGCGTGCCCGCGTCGCGCGGCTGCCCCGCTGGTGGCCCCTGCCGGCCTGCGCGGCCCTCGGCGTCCTGGCGGGTGCCGGGTACGGCGTGCTCCAGACGCCGCAGTACACCGCCACGAGTTACGTCGTCGCCGTACCGCAGGCCAAGTCGGACCCGGCCGCGGCGCTCGGGTTCGCCCAGGCCTACGGACGGGTGGCGACGCAGCTGGCCGTGCTGGGCGACGCGCAGGTGGCGGCGGGCGTGTCGGCCACGGAGCTGCGGGACAGCGTCCAGGTGGCCACCTCCCCCGACGCGCCGATGATCGCGATCTCCGCGCGCTCCGCAAGGCCCTCGGCCGCCGCCGTCACCGCCGACGCGGTGGCCCGCTCCCTCTCCAGGAGCGCCAATCACTCCAAGGACAGCACCCAGGTCAAACTCCTGACGTTCTCCCGCGCGCTGGAGCCCGACGCGCCGTCCTCGCTCTCCACCGGCGTGACGACCCTGGTCGGCGGATGCGCGGGCGGCCTGCTCGGCGGCCTCGCCCTCCTCGTACGCCCACGGGGACGCGCGGAGACGACCGGCGCGGCCTCCGTACCCGGCCCCACGAACGGCCCCGCGTCCGGCCCCACGCCCGCCCTCGCCAGAAGCGCCGCCCCGTGAGCACGGCGACGGGCACGGGCCCCCTCGTCAGGACGCGGGTGTGCGTCGACGAGCGGGAGTTCGACGCGCTGGCCGAGCCGTGGGGGCGGCTGCACCGGGCCTGCGAGGCGGCCACGCCCTTCCAGAGCCACGCGTGGCTGTCCTCCTGGTGGCGGTCCTACGGGCGCCCCGGGCGGCTGCGGGTGCTCCTGGTCCGGGAGGGGGACCGGCTGATCGCCGCGGCGCCGCTGATGCGGGTGCACCGTCCGCTCCCGGCGCTGAAGCCACTCGGCGGGCCGATCTCCGACTTCGCGGACGTGCTGGTGGACGGCGCGGCGCGCGAGGCCGCCACCGAGGCGCTGGTGACCGGGCTCGCCGAGCTGGCCGGGAGCGCGCTGATCGACTTCGGGGAGGTCCGTCCGGGCGCCTGCGTCGAGGGCGTCCACGCACGCTGGCCGGGGCCGAAGCGGACGCTGGCCGACTCGCCGTGCCTGGAGCTGCCCGCACTGCCCATGGAGGAACTGCTCCAGCGGCTGCCGTCATCGCGGGCCCAGCGCACCCGGGCCAAGATGCGCAAGCTGACCAAGCTGGGCGTGGAGAGCCGCGTCGTGCCCGCCGACGAGGTGGACGCCTCGGTGCGGACCCTGCTGCATCTGCACCAGTTGCAGTGGCGCGGCCGGAAGGTGACCTCCGAGCATCTGCGGCCGCGGTTCCGTGAGCACCTGCTGCGCTCGATGCGGCCGATGGTCGCGGCCGGTGAAGCGGTCATGACCGAGTTCCGCCTGGACGGCGAGGTGGTGGCCGCCGATCTGACCCTGCTCTCGGGCACGCTGGCCGGCGGCTATCTGTACGGCGCCCATCCGCGGCTGCGGGAGCGCAAGGTGGACGTGGCCACGATGCTCCTGGCCGCGTGCACCCGCCACACCGGCGGCGAGCAGCGGCGCGCCCTGAGCCTCCTGCGCGGCGACGAGCCGTACAAGCACCACTGGCGCCCCGAGCCGGTCACCAACCAGCGCTTCCTGCTGGCCCGCAGGCGCACGGCCCCCCTGCTCCGCGCGGCGGTCTGGGACGCCTCCGCCCGGCGGTGGACGAAGGAGCGGCTGCGCGAACGCCGCGAGGCGAGGCGCGGCGACGGGGCCGCCACCACGTGACGGCCCGCGCCCCGTGAGGGCCTCAGGAGCCCTCCGTCCCTTTCCACCAGTCGAACCGCAGGCACAGCTTCCCGCCCAGCCAGTGCTCGGCCCATTCGCCGAGGTCCACCGGCGAACACCCGGGCGGCAGCGCCGGTTCGGTCGGCACGTTGGGGGTGCCGTCACGGCCGGAGAGCAGATCGCGGTAGACCTTCGAGGCCGCCGGATTCTCCTTGCACTGCCACACGCCGTGCGGGCAGTAGTCGGTCACCGTGTTGTAGAGCGGCTTCTTCTCGTCCATCCACTTCAGCATGCGGCGCATGTATTCTTCGTTGTCGCCGTTACGGAAAAGTCCCCATTCGGGATAGGAAATGGGCTTCTTGTGGGCCGCCGCGAAATCGACGTGCTCCTGAAGCCCGTACGGCTCCGCCACCTGTTCGTCGAACGACATTCCGCGCGGCTGGTCGTACGAGTCCATGCCGATGATGTCGACGACATCGTCACCGGGATAGCACTGCGTCCACGGAATGGCGTCACGCCCCCTGCTGGGCGTGAAGTCGAACTGGAACTTCTGCCCGGGCACCGACCGCATCGCGGTGACGATCCTGCTCCAGTACTTCTTCCAGGACTCCGGGTCCGGGCCGCAGCGGTGGGTGTAGGTCGTGCCGTTCATCTCCCAGCCCGGCACGATCACCGTGTCGGGCACGCCGAGGTCGACCAGGCGTTCGGCGAGGGCCCGGAAGTGGTGGTCGAAGCGGCCGTCGGCGCCCTGCCGCAGCAGCCCGGCGACTTCGTCGTCGTCGAGGCCCTCCTCGTTGCGTTCGAGCATCGGGACGTTCAGGACGAAGAGCCGGTCGTCCTTCTCCTTGCGCCACGTGGCCCAGGCGTCCAGGAAGCCGGGGGCGCCCTCGATGTTGCTCCACAGGTCGCCGGGGAGGTAGGTGTGCCCGACCCGCAGCTCGGCCCCGCCGAGCCACCGGCTGAGTTCGCCGATGCGCCGCACCCCGGGGGGCCCGTAGTGGAGGTACGCGCCGAAGGCGGGCGCCTTCCCCGAAGCGGCGGAAGCGGGGGCGGGCCCGGGAGAGGCCGCCGGGGCCACCGGGCCCACCGATGTCACGGGGGCACCGGGAGCGGCGGGAGCCGCGGAAGCCGACGGCAGGGCGCCCGGCGGATCACCGTCGCGCACGACGCCCGCCGTGTATCCGGGCGCCGATACGAGAACCACCGCCGAAACGACCCCCACAGCGATGAAGGAAAGACGTTTACCGTGCCGCCGACGCCCCACATCCGTCCCTGCACCCATAACCGCTCCTCTATTCCGCTACATCGACCACCACCACTGACACTTCGTCATATGTATTCCTATTACGCCAATCGAGTTTCTAATCCCGCGATCCACCACACCGCCCATATGGACCGCGCTGATCGGGTGGACTCGCGGCCGGGCAAAGGCGTGGCACGCATGCGTGCGGGACGGCGCCCCTAGGCTCGCCTCAGGTGACGCGGAGACGGCACCGGGCCCGGCTTCCGTGTATGCGATGGTCCACCGAAGCCGGGCCACCAAGGACCGACCCTCGAATACCGGACCCACCTACCGGCTCTCTTATGAGTGACACGGCGGGCGAATGGGTGAACCTCGTCCGCCGCACGGCCCGTCAGGTGATGCACTGGACGGGCTTCACGGGACAGGCCGGGTCGCTTCCCGCCAGCCGTCGGCAGCCATGCCGTGGGTGAGCGACATCCCCGCAGCGGGCCGGTCGTCCACCGTCCGCCGCCTCGGCTCCGCGATTCCTCGGGGCGTACGCGCCCGGCACCACGCGTCAGAGCCTTGGCCGCCAAGGAACGGTTGAGCCCCGCTACCCGGCAGGTAGCGGGGCTCAACCGGTTTCGTACGTCCGTCAGCGGCGGCCCGGGGCGGTGCGCCCGCGCCGGTAGAGGATCGCGCCGCCGAGCAGCAGGCCGGTGCTCGCGGCCGCCGTCCCCAGCAGCGTTCCGTCCATGCCCGTCGCGGCGAGCCCGGTCTGCGCGTTCGCCGCGTCAGCCGCGTCAGCCGCATGCGCCGCGTGCACCCGGTGGTCGTCCCGAGGCGTCTGCTGGCCGTGCCGCGGCGGTACGGGCGCGGGCCCGGCTCCGGGGTCGCGCGGCTCGTGTTCGCCGGGACGGTGACCGGGCCGCTCCGGCATGAACGGCGGGCGTACCGCGTGAGGTTCGGGCGACTGGCCGCCGCAGCGGTTGTTCATCGCGGGCGAGGCGGCGGCGACACCGTCCACGGTGTTGCCGCAGACGTTCACCGGGACCGACACCGGCGCCTTCACACTGTTGCCGGACAGCGCTCCGGGCGAGTTGGTGACAGCGCCGCGGGCGGCGGCACCTGAGGAGCGCCCGGCGGAGTCGTGACGTCCCTGGGCCGCCGGTGAACTCCGCTCGGTGCGCGGGGAGTCGTGGCGGTGCTCGGCCGAGGAGGAGGTGGTGGCGCACTTGTTGCCCGTGGTCGGGTTGAGGGCGGCCACGCCGTTCACGGAGTTGCCGCAGACGTTCACCGGCACTTCCAGCGGCGCCTGCACGCTGTTGCCCGACAGCACACCGGGTGAGCCCGAGGCCTGTCCGCTCGCCTCGGAGTCGGCGAACGCGGGGGTGCCGGACAGGGACAGGATGCTCGTGGCGGCCGCGGCGGAGAGCATTCCTTTGCTGAGGGCCTGTCGCAATCTAGTGGTCTTTCTCTGTGCGATGGGGAGCCGGCCCCGGAGCCGGTGGGCTTCCGGGGCCGGCCAAGACGCAGCTGGAGCAGCTGAGTCGCTACGTCAGTCGTTGACGCAGGTGTTGCCGAATGCCGGGTTCAGCAGACCGATGATGTCGATGGAGTTGCCGCAGACGTTCACCGGGATGTGGATGGGGACCTGAACCACGTTGCCGGAGAGGACACCCGGGGAGTTGACGGCCGCACCCGAGGCCCCGGCGTCGGCGAACGCCGGACCGCCCATGCCCAGGACCATGACCGCACCGGCGATGAGCGTCGCGCTCTTCTTGAGCTTCACAGCTTTTCCCTTCTTTCGGGCCACGCCTAAACGGCGGCCGGGGCCGGGCGGTAAGTTCCTGTTCCCGCACCGTGACCTGAGCCCTGCTTAACGAGTGATAAGCGCAGAGGAAACCGAGGTGTTGACGTTCCTCGGAAATTCACTCGAATGCGAATGCGGGCAGCGAGCACCCGGATTCGGCGGTGCAACAAATAAAGCTCGGGCCGCCCACCATGAAGAGCGGGCGGCCCGAGCGGGCCCTACGACGTGGCGGATCAGCCGTTGCCGCCGCCGTTGCCGGCGAGGACCGAGATGTCGTCCAGGATGTGCGACAGCGGCTCGTCGCCCTTCGCCTGGGTCGAGTTCTCGGTGCACTGCTGGGTCTGCGACAAGGGAGAGCTGCGGGCTCATGTCACCCTTGGTGGCAGAGTTGCCGAACGACTGCTGGGCGCCGTTGCCGCTCATCGACTGGGTGCCGGTGTCGTCACCGATCGCCATCGCGGGGGAGCCGATACCGGCCACGGACACGGCGACCGCGGCTGCTGCCGTTGCCATTGCCTTCTTAAGCATTTGCGGTTCCTTTTCTGGGGCAGACGGTCACGTTACTGCGGCCTGCTCAACTCCCAACCCCACGTTTAGTTCCGCGCATTCACTCCATCGGATCTTTCGGCGGCTCCATGACGACGAATCACTCATGGAACCGGCCCCGCAGAAATGACGGTCCGATTATTCGCAGATCGGCGATTCACAACTGTCGAGAGACCGCGCATTGGGCCATCGGAGTGAATTTCAGCAACCCCTTCCATCCTGCGCAGTTGCTCAGGGTGCTCCGAGGACGGGGCTAACTCAGAGAGGAACGTCTGTGATCAAGAAGGTTATGGCCGCAACTGCGGTCACGGCTTCCGTCGTCGGCATGTCAGCCGCCGCCGCGCCCACGGCCCTCGCCATCGGCAACGACGGCGGCACCGAGACGATGAGCGGCAACCACGCCGTGCAGTCGTTCGGCAACTCGGCCACGCACGGCAACATGAGCCCGCAGATGGCGCTCATTCAGGGCTCGTTCAACAAGCCCTGTATCGCCCTGCCGGCCAAGCTCAACCTCCAGAACATCGTCGGTCTGGTCAACATCGGCATCCAGGACATCCCGATCCTGTCCGCGCCGCAGACCCAGCAGTGCACCGAGAACTCGACCCAGGCGAAGGGCGACGAGCCGCTGTCGCACATCCCGTCGAGAGTGGCCACGCCTCTCGTCTTATTTTCCAGGAACTGGCATTCAGCACACTTATCCACCGAATGGGCCAATCGCCGCAACTCCCGCCTTGCCACTGAGTTGATGACCATGCGGCTCCGGAGTGGAGCCTCACTCGAAGGGAACCCCTCACCATGAAGAAGCTGCTCGCAACAGCCGCCATCACCCTGACCGCCGCCGGAATGACCGCCACCGCGGTTCCGCAGGCCATGGCGATCGGCAATGACTCGGGCACCGAATCCCTCAGCGGCAACGGCGCCAAGCAGTCGTTCGGCAACTCTGCCACCCAGGGCCGGATGAGCCCGCAGATGACCCTCGCCCAGGGCTCGCTGAACAAGCTCTGTGTCGGCCTCCCGGTCAAGGGCAACATCCAGAACATCGTCGCGCTCGTCAACGTCGGCATCCAGGACATCCCGATCCTCTCGGCGCCGCAGATGCAGCAGTGCACCGAGAACTCGACGCAGGCCAAGGAAGACGAGCCGCTGTCGCACATCCTGTCCGACATCTCGGCCCTCTCCGGCAACGGTGTCGCCAACCACTGAACCTGAGTTCCGACAGGGGCCGGCCGGGACACCGGCCGGCCCCTGCGGCTCGTACGGCTCCGGAAGGCCTCTGATGCAGCGAATCGTTAAGGCGGGCCTCACGGCGGCGGTGGCCGTCGTCTCGGCCCTGGCTCCCGTGGCGGCGACCGCCGCCGAACGGCCCGAGGTGACCCTGGACGGCACGGCCCGGCTCGGCCAGCGCCCGTCGGCCGCGGTCCTCTCCGGCACCTACACGTGCCGGGGCGTGCGGGGCTCCGCACAGCTGATGGTCTCCCTGCGGACCCGGCGCGACCGCACGCCGAGCCCGGCCGAGACCCAGGCCATGAAGCAGCTCTTCGGGCCGTCCGCGCCCACGGTGCTGTCGAGCGTCACCACGCAGGCCCGCACCGTCGAGGTGACCTGCGACGGCAGTGACACGGTCCGCCCCTGGACGCGTTCCTTCCGCGGGGAGTGGGCGAAGAACAGCACCGCGCAGGCGACCGTGACCATGGCCACCATCGACCTGCCCACCCTCAAGATGACCCGGCACGCCACCGCCTCGCGCACGGTGACGTTCTCCTAGCGGCAGCGGTCCGGGCCGCTGTCCCGCCGCCCACTGATCCCCCACGCCCCGTTCCGCTAGCCGGTCCGTGCTGCGACCATGCGGAGTCCGGGATGCAGGGGGAGTCGTCCTCAGTGGGGGGCGGGGCGGGAGGCGTACATGGCAGAGGTGTTCCTGCGGCGGCTGAGCCGTTGGCAGGCGGAGCAGCAGCGCGCTTCCGTCGCCAACCTCTACGTCGAGGCCTATCGGGGCATGGCCGGCGCCGAGTACCGCGACCGGCAGGGTTTTCTGCGGCGTTTCGAACACGACGTCCAGCAGCCCGACTTCGACATGGTCGTCGCCGACTCGGGCGGTCTCGTCGGCTGCCTCTACGGCCACCGCGCCGCCCCCTCCGGCGAGTGGTGGGAGGGGTTCCGCGGCATCCTGCCGCCCGGCATCGAGGAACAGACCGCCTCGGGGCGGGTGTTCCTGCTGAGCGAGCTGATGGTGGCGCCCGCGCACCGCGGGACGGGCGTCGCCACCCGGCTGCGGACGCTGCTTCTGACCCGGCACACCGCCGACGCCGTCGTCGCCGTCATCAAGCGGGACGACGATCAGGGGCGGGAGGTCCTGCGGGCCTGGGACTGGACGAAACTGGGTGAGTTCGACCCCGGGCGCGAGGGGTGGCTGCGGCCGCCCTCGCCGTTGCCGTAAGCCTCTGGAGCGCCGCTGCCCGGGATCCTCGCGCGGGGTGCGTTCAGACCTTGCTCGCCTTCAGGGAGTACATGAGCGGGACGCGGGGGCGGTCCTCGGGGAAGCGGTAGGCGCCGTCCCGGATCTCCAGCGCGCCGAAGCGCCGGAAGAGCGTCATGTCGTGTTCGCGCAGGAAGTCGATGCGCAGGCCCGCCGCGGCGAGCGCGGAGACGACCTCGCCGATGGGGTGCTGCCACTCCACCGAGCGGTTGTGGACGGTGGGCGTGTCCGAGTCCACGTACCCGGCGGGATCCTCCTCGACCCAGGCGTCGCGCGCGAAGTAGTCGTGCTCCAGGCGGGAGCCCGTGGCGTCGTCCAGGATGTCGGTGAGCGGATGGAACTCGGCGAGGTAGAGGAACCCGCCGGGGGCGACGAGCGAGGCGGCGGTCTCCGCCCAGCGCTGGATGTCGGGGAGCCAGCAGAGCGCGCCCACTCCGGTGTAGACGATGTCGTACGAGGGGTCGGGGACCGCCTGCGCCGCGTCGTACACGTCCGCGGCGACGAACGTGGCCTGCTCCGGGGTGAGGCCCAGCTCCGCCGCGAGGTCACGGGCCGCCTCGACGGCGGGCTCGGAGAAGTCGAGGCCCACGACGCGTGAGGCGCCGTGCCGCGCCCAGGACAGCGTGTCCATGCCGACGTGGCACTGGAGGTGCAGCAGCGACTTGCCGCGTACGTCACCCACTTCCGCGCGCTCGAAGTCGCGCGGGGCGTCCTTGCCGGCGCGGAAGGAGGCGACGTCGTAGAAGTCGCTCGCGAGGTGGATAGGGACGCGTTCGTCCCAGCGTTTTCGGTTGGTTTCGAGCCAGTTCGTGGGGGTGGTGGAGTACATGGTCGGAAAGTTATCCACAGGGTGGGGACCCTCGCCAGCGAATTGTGGGCGGGTGCGGGCACTATGGGGGGCATGAGCGAGACGGGTGCCGAGAAGGCCACGGGGTCAAAGTCCATGCCGGACTGGGAGAAGCGTTTCAGGGCACCGCGGGTGTCGCTGCCGGACTGGGCGGAGGACGCGCCGCAGCGCTCCTTGTTCGTGTCGAACGCGACGGGGACGTACGAGCTGTACGCGTGGGACAGGACGACGGGCGCCCAGCGCCAGGTCACCGACCGGCCGAACGGGACGACGGACGGCGTGCTGTCGCCCGACGGGGAGTGGATCTGGTGGTTCAACGACAAGGACGGCGACGAGTTCGGCGTATGGCTGCGCCAGCCGTTCGCGGGAGGGCCGGACGAGCCCGCGGTGCCGGGTCTTGAGGGTTCGTACCCGGCGGGGCTCGCTCTCGGCAGGGACGGCAGGACGGTGGTCGTCGGCCGCTCCACGGACGAGGACGGCTCGACGATCCACGTCGTGCGTCAGGACGGCACGGGCGGCCGGGGCGCGGAACCGGTCGAGGTGTACCGCCACCGCGAGTCGGCGGGCGTCGGCGACCTCTCCCACGACGGCACGCTGATCGCCGTGGAGCACACCGAGCACGGCGACGCGATGCACTCCGCGCTCCGCGTGATCAGGCCGGACGGCTCCACGGTCGCCGAGCTGGACGACACCGAGGGCGGCACGGTCGAGCTGGGCCTGGAGGTGCTCGGCTTCGCGCCGGTCGACGGGGACACGCGGCTGCTGGTCGGGCACCAGCGGCGCGGCCGCTGGGAGCCGATGCTGTGGGACGTCGCGACGGGCGAGGAGAGCGACCTCGTGCTCGGGCTGCCGGGCGATGTGAGCGCCGAGTGGTATCCGGACGGCTCCGCGCTGCTGATCGCGCACGGCTTCGAGGCGCGGGGCGAGCTGTTCCGCTACGACCTGGCCTCGCGGGAGCTGGTGCGCATCGAGACGCCCGCGGGCTCGGTGTCGGGCGCGACCGCGCGGCCCGACGGCTCCGTGGAGTACATGTGGTCGTCGGCGGCCGAGCCGCCGGTGGTGCGGTCCACCTCGGGCGGCGTGGTGCTGGACCCGCCCGGCATGAAGGCGCCGCGGTCCGTGCCGGTGGAGGACGTGTGGGTGGAGGGTCCCGGCGGCCGCATCCACGCCCTCGTGCAGAAGCCCGCGGACGCCTCCGGTCCGCTGCCGACCGTCTTCGAGGTGCACGGCGGTCCCACCTGGCACGACAGCGACTCCTTCGCGGCGGGCCCGGCGGCCTGGGTCGACCACGGCTACGCGGTGGTGCGGGTCAACTACCGCGGCTCGACGGGTTACGGCCGGGAGTGGACGGACGCGCTCAAGCACCGCGTGGGCCTCATCGAGCTGGAGGACATCGCGGCGGTCCGCGAGTGGGCCGTCGCCTCGGGCCTCGCCGACCCCGACCGGCTGGTCCTCGCGGGCGGCTCCTGGGGCGGGTACCTCACGCTGCTGGGGCTCGGCACGCAGCCCGAGGCGTGGGCGGTGGGCCTGGCGGCGGTGCCCGTCGCGGACTACGTGACGGCGTACCACGACGAGATGGAGGCCCTCAAGGCGATGGACCGCACGCTGCTGGGCGGCACCCCGGAGGAGGTCCCGGAGCGCTTCGCCGCGTCGTCCCCCCTGACGTACGTGCACCAGGTCAAGGCCCCCGTCTATATCTCGGCGGGTGTCAACGACCCGCGCTGCCCGATCCGCCAGATCGACAACTACGTGGACCGGCTGGTCGCGCGGGGCGCGGTGCACGAGGTGTACCGGTACGACGCCGGGCACGGGTCGCTCGTCGTGGACGAGCGGATCAAGCAGGTCGCCCTGGAGCTGGACTTCGCGGCGCGGCATCTGTCGGGGGGTGGGGCCTAGCGGCCGGTCGGGGCCCCGTACCGTGGGAGTGTGTACCGGTTTCTGCTGACGCCCCGGTGGTGGGGGATCAACGTCTTCGTCGTGCTGGCCATCCCCTTCTGCGTCTTCATGGGGTCCTGGCAGCTCGGCCGCTTCGAGGACCGCGTGCAGGACCACGAGTCCGCCAAGGAGCAGGCCGCAGAGCAGCGGGGCACGCACGGCCGGGCGGCCGGGGCCCGGCCTCTCGACTCCCTGTTGCCCGTCGACAAGGAGACCTCGGGCGAGCAGGCCACGGCCACCGGTCGGTACGGCGAGCAACTCCTCGTGCCGGACCGGGAGTTGGGTGACAAGCGCGGCTTCTATGTGCTGACCCTGCTGCGTACGGACAGCGGCAAGTCGCTGCCCGTGGTCCGCGGCTGGCTGCCCGGTGACGCGAGCGCCGCCAAGGCCCCGGCCGCCCCCACGGGCGAGGTCACCGTCAAGGGCGCCCTCCAGGCCTCCGAGAGCCCCGGTTCCAACGGGGTGAGCGCGGCGGGCGGGCTCCCCAGGGGCCAGCTGGGCGCGATCAGCTCGGCCTCGCTGGTCAATCTCGTACGCGACGACGTGTACGACGCCTGGGTCACCCTCGACAAGGGCGACTCCGGTATGAAGGCGGTCCCGGCGAGCGCGCCGAACAACACCGGCCTGGATCTGAAGGCCTTCCAGAACCTCGGCTACACCGGTGAGTGGTTCGTCTTCGCGGGCTTCGTCCTCTTCATGTGGTTCCGCCTGTTCCGCCGCGAGGCGGAGGTCGCCCGCGACGCGCGGCTGGGACTGGCCCCCTAGGACCTGGGCCCTGAGGACCTAGGACGCGGGCAGGATGCCGGTGCGGTAGATCGTGCCCGCGCACGCGTTGGAGACCGTCGTCGCCGCCGAGGGGGCGCCCGACTCCGCGGTCAGGGAGATGACGACGCTGCCGTCGGCCACTCCGCCGTCCGTCCGCTCCAGCTGGGGTGCCGTGCCGTCGGTCGTGCCGCCCTCCGTGGTGCCGCCGCCGCTGTCGGTGGGGGTGGGGTTGGGGGTGGGTTCGTTGCCGCCGTCCGTGGGGCAGGTCTCCGCGGGCACCCAGGCGAAGCGCACCTCATAGGCCGTGCCGGGTTGCAGGACGAGGGGGCTCGCCTCAAGCGAGGGGTCGGGCAGGGCGCCCGCGGCGTCGCCCGCCGTGTGGTCCACCACCGTGATCTTCGCGGGGTCGGCCGCGCCCTGCGCCGTGGTGCTGACCGCGCCCGCGGCCTCGACCGTGCAGCTGCTGTCGGAGACGTTGGTGACGCGGAAGCTGCCGTACACCTTGTTGTCGGCGTCCGCCGGGCCCGCGGTGCCCGTGGCGCTGAGCTGGGCCGCGGAGCAGGCGGGCGAGGTGGCGGCCTCGGAGGCGCCGGGGTCGGGTGATCCCGTACCGCCGCCGCCCGTGCCGCCCTTGCCCTTGCCGTCCTTCTTGCCCTTCTTGTCCTTCTTGTCCTTCTCCTTGGACTTGCCGGGCTTCCGGTCGGCGTCCTTCCGACCGGAGTCGGGACCCTTGCCCTGACCGGAGCCGCCCTGCGCCTCCTGGCTGTTGCCCGCGATCGAGGGGCGGTCGTCCGAGCCGCCGCCGGAGTTGGTGACGTGCACCAGGGCGGGGACCGCCGTACCGATGAAGAGGGCCGCGGCGGCGAGGCCGACGACGGCCTGGCGCTTGCGGGCCCTGCGGGCGGGGACCGCGTGCCGCAGGTGTTCGAGGGAGCGCTCGCTCGGCTCGATCTCCTCGACGGCCCGCCGCATCATCCGCCGGAGCGCCAGCTCGTCGGAGCCCAGCTCTCCGGGTTCGTCCTCGGGGCCGTGGTTCACGATTCCGTTCCCGCCATGCTGCTCAAGTCCGCCCTGCTCATCACGCTTGCGCTCACTCATGCCGGCGCCTCCATGGCGACCCTCAGGGCCGCGATGCCGCGCGAGCCGTACGCCTTCACCGAGCCCAGGGATATGCCCAGGGTCTCGGCGACCTGCGCCTCGGTCATATCGGCGAAGTAGCGCAGCACGAGGACCTCGCGCTGGCGTCGCTGGAGGCCCTTCATCGCCTTGATCAGCTCGTCGCGCTCCAGCTGGTCGTAGGCCCCCTCCTCGGCGCTCGCCATGTCCGGCATCGGCTTGGAGAGCAGCTTCAGCCCGAGGATGCGCCGCCGCAGGGCGGACCGTGAGAGGTTCACCACGGTCTGCCGCAGATAGGCGAGCGTCTTCTCCGGGTCCCGCACCCGCTTGCGCGCGGAGTGGACCCGGATGAACGCCTCCTGCACCACGTCCTCGCAGGACGCCGTGTCGTCCAGGAGCAGCGCGGCGAGGCCGAGCAGCGACCGGTAGTGGGCGCGGTAGGTCTCGGTGAGGTGGTCGACAGTGGTGCCGGCGGTCATCGTGTCGTCAGCGCCCTCGCGCTGCGCCGGAAGAGAGGCGGCCCGCGCTGCGGGCATGGGCGCGATCACCGGCATGCCGCCGGCCGCGCGGGTACGACGAGGGGGACGCAGCGCTGCCGCGCCTCTCGCCTGTACCGCTGTGAAGTCGAGTACCTCTGCCACGCCTGTTGGACACGCTTCCCCCCGTCAGGGTTGTACGCATCCGGCATCGCGTTTGCGGCGCGTCGCGCGGGCACCGCTCGTGACGATGCATCAAATGCCCCCATGCGTACCAGCTCTTCCCCTATGCCCCATTTTTACGGCGCTCAGGCCACCCCGGAGGGCGACCGCTAAAGACGCCCCGCGTCCGGCTGCCGGTTGCAGTGGTCGGACGGGAATCTTCGAACGCGCGGATGATCCAGTTCAAGCGCCCTGGGCCACCGAGTCGGACACAGAACTTACACAGACCTCACAGCGGCCCCGGCCGTGGGGCGGCATATCGCCGGGCCCCGGGGCGGTACATCGCCGCGGGCCTCAGCCCGCCGTGAACTCCTTGGCCACCAGTTCCGCGATCTGCGCGGTGTTCAGGGCGGCCCCCTTGCGCAGGTTGTCCCCGCACACGAAGAGTTCCAGGGCGGTCGGGTCGTCCAGCGCGCGCCGCACGCGGCCCACCCAGGTCGGGTCGGTACCGACCACGTCGGCGGGGGTCGGGAACTCCCCCGCGGCCGGGTTGTCGAACAGCACGACCCCGGGCGCGGTGGCGAGGATCTCACGCGCGCGGTCGACGGTGACCTCGTCCTCGAAGCGGGCGTGGACGGTCAGGGAGTGCGTCGTGATCACGGGGACGCGTACGCAGGTGGCGGCGACGCGCAGCCCCGGCAGGCCGAGGATCTTGCGCGACTCGTCGCGGACCTTCATCTCCTCGGACGACCAGCCGTCCTCCCGCAGCGACCCGGCCCACGGCACGACGTTCAGCGCCACGGGCTCGGGGAAGGGCCCCGTGTCGTCGCCGACGGCCCGGCGTACGTCCCCGGGGCTCGTGCCCAGCTCGGAGCCCGCCACGAGCTTCAGCTGGCGCCGCAGCGTCTCCACGCCGTCGCGGCCGGCCCCGCTCACGGCCTGGTACGAGGAGACGATCAGCTCGCGCAGCCCGAACTCGGCGTGCAGCGCGCCGACGGCGACGATCATCGACAGGGTGGTGCAGTTGGGGTTGGCGACGATGCCGCGCGGGCGCACGCGCGCGGCGTGCGGATTGACCTCGGGGACGACGAGGGGGACGTCCGGGTCCATCCGGAAGGCCGCGGAGTTGTCGACCACGACGACGCCCTTGGACGCGGCGAGCGGCGCCCACTGGGCGGCCACCTCGTCGGGCACGTCGAACATCGCGACGTCGACCCCGTCGAAGACGTCCTCGGACAGCGCGAGGACCTCGACCTGCTCACCGCGCACGGTCAGCTTGCGGCCGGCCGAGCGCGGTGAGGCGACGAGTCGGATCTCGCCCCAGATGTCGGCGTGCTGCGACAGGATCTGGAGCATGACCGTGCCGACGGCCCCGGTCGCTCCGACGACCGCGAGCGTCGGCTTTCGGCTCATCGGCCGGTGCCTCCATAGACCACGGCCTCGTCCGTGTCGGAGTCCAGGCCGAAGGCGGTGTGCACGGCGCGCACGGCTTCGTTGACGTCATCGGCGCGCGTGACGACCGAGATGCGGATCTCGGAGGTCGAGATCAGCTCGATGTTCACGCCCGCGTCGCTGAGCGCCTCGAAGAAGGTCGCCGTGACACCGGGGTTGGTCTTCATACCGGCGCCGACGAGGGAGATCTTCGCGATCTGGTCGTCGTAGCGCAGGGAGTCGAAGCCGATCGCCGAGCGCGTCTTCTCCAGGGCGTCGATGGCCTTGCGGCCCTCGGCCTTGGGGAGGGTGAAGGAGATGTCGGTCAGGCCCGTCGAGGCGGCCGACACGTTCTGCACGACCATGTCGATGTTGACCTCGGCGTCCGCGATGGCGCGGAAGATCGAGGCGGCCTCGCCCGGCTTGTCCGGCACGCCGACGACCGTGATCTTGGCCTCGGAGGTGTCGTGCGCGACACCGGAGATGATGGCCTGCTCCACCTTGCGGTCCCCTTGCGATTCGTTGCTGTTGCTGACCCACGTGCCCTGGAGCCCGCTGAAGGACGAGCGGACGTGGATCGGGATGTTGTAACGGCGTGCGTACTCCACACAGCGGTGGAGGAGCACCTTGGACCCGGAGCTGGCCAGCTCCAGCATGTCCTCGAACGAGATCCAGTCGATCTTCCGCGCCTTCTTGACCACACGCGGGTCGGCGGTGAAGACACCGTCCACGTCCGTGTAGATCTCGCAGACCTCGGCGTCGAGGGCGGCGGCGAGGGCGACGGCGGTCGTGTCCGACCCGCCACGGCCCAGCGTGGTGATGTTCTTGCCCTCCTGGCTGACGCCCTGGAACCCGGCGACGATGGCGATGTTGCCCTCGTCGATCGAGGTCCTGATGCGCCCGGGGGTGACATCGATGATCCGCGCCTTGTTGTGGACGGAGTCGGTGATGACGCCGGCCTGGCTGCCGGTGAACGACTGGGCCTCGTGGCCCAGGTTTTTGATCGCCATGGCGAGCAGCGCCATGGAGATCCGCTCTCCGGCGGTCAGCAGCATGTCGAATTCACGCCCGGCAGGGATCGGGGATACCTGCCCGGCAAGATCGATCAACTCATCCGTCGTGTCGCCCATCGCGGACACCACGACAACGACCTGATGGCCGTTCTTCTTGGCGTCGACGATTCTCTTGGCGACCCGCTTGATGCCCTCGGCATCGGCTACGGAGGAGCCTCCGTACTTCTGCACGACAAGGCCCACGTGCGCTCCTCGCTCAATCCGTTGTGCGGTCGGCTCAGTTTAACGAGCGACCGAAATTCGCCTCGCGGCTATCACATGGTGAGATGTCCTGCTCACCAGCTGATCACCGCAGGCGTACGTTCCCGCTGGTCGGGACGTACGTTCGATCGCTCGGCTTGGCACATGCCCGCTGTGGAGCGCTGCACTCCGGAAAGTGGGGCGGGTCACAAGGGGCGGGCGGGGAAGCGGTGGCCGGGCGGGGCCTACTGCACCGGCTTCACCGTGTGCAGGCCCAGCGGGCCCGCGATCTCCTCCGCCATCACCCGGCCCGCCTCCTCGGCGAGCGCCTCCTCGGCGAGGTCCTCGTCCGTGTCCAGGCCGTCGAGGTCCTCCAGGGGCTGGTTCAGGCGGACGTGGGCCACCAGGGACTGGAGGGCGCGCAGGGTGGCCGACGCGGTGGAGCCCCAGTTCGAGAAGTACGAGAACTGCCACCACCACAGGGCCTCGGTCGTGCGGCCCGCGCGGTAGTGGGCCAGGCCGTGGGAGAGGTCCGCGACGACGTCCGCCAGGTCGTCCGAGATCCGGGCGGGCACGGGGGCCTTGCGGGGCTCGTACGGGTCGAAGACCTCGGAGTAGACGTCGATGGGGTCCAGCAGCAGCGCGAGGCGCTCCCGCAGGTCGTCGACGTCCTGCTCGGGGCCGAGGTCGGGTTCGTACCGCTCCTCGGGGACGATGTCCTCGTGCGCGCCCAGGCGGCCGCCGGCCAGGAGGAGCTGGGAGACCTCCAGGAGGAGGAAGGGGACGGCCGAGTCCGGTTCGTCGCCCTTCGCGACCTCCCTGACCGAGACGATGAAGCTCTCGATCTGGTCGGAGATCTGCACCGCGAAGTCGTCCGGATTGTCGGTCACGGTGTTCAGCGTGGCGTCAGACATCTAGGAGTCGTCTCCCCTCGAAGGCGCGGCCCAGGGTGACCTCGTCCGCGTATTCCAGATCTCCCCCGACAGGGAGTCCGCTGGCCAGGCGGGTGACCTTCAGGCCCATGGGCTTGATCATGCGTGCGAGGTACGTCGCCGTGGCCTCGCCCTCCAGGTTCGGGTCGGTCGCCAGGATCAGTTCCGTGACGGTGCCGTCCGCGAGCCTCGCCAGGAGTTCTCGTATCCGCAGGTCGTCGGGGCCCACGCCCTCGATCGGGCTGATCGCCCCGCCGAGGACGTGGTACTTCCCGCGGAACTCGCGGGTCCGCTCGATCGCCACGACGTCCTTCGGCTCCTCGACCACGCAGATGACCGAGAGGTCGCGGCGCGGGTCGCGGCAGATGTTGCACAGCTCTTCCTGCGCCACGTTCCCGCAGGTCGCGCAGAAGCGGACCTTGTCCTTCACCTCAAGGAGGGCGTGCGCGAGCCGGCGTACGTCCGTGGGCTCCGCCTGGAGGATGTGGAAGGCGATCCGCTGCGCGCTCTTGGGACCGACGCCGGGCAGCCTGCCCAACTCGTCGATGAGGTCCTGAACCACGCCTTCGTACAACGGAACGCCTTTCCGGAAGATCCCGCGGACCCCTGGGTCCTGAGGAGGTTGCCGACTCTCTACGTACGGTAGTTGGCCGGGGGGTTTCTTAGAAGGGAAGGCCCGGCATGCCTCCGCCGCCCAGGCCCTGGGCCAGCGGGCCGAGCTTCTGCTGCTGGAGCGTCTGCGCGTTCTCGTTCGCCGCCTGGACCGCCGCGACCACCAGGTCCGCCAGCGTCTCGGTGTCCTCCGGATCCACGGCCTTCGGGTCGATCACCAGGGCGCGCAGCTCACCGGAGCCGGTGACCGTCGCCTTGACGAGGCCGCCGCCCGCCTGGCCGTCCACCTCGGTCCGCGCCAGCTCCTCCTGCGCGGTCGCGAGGTCCTGCTGCATCTTCTGGGCCTGCTGGAGCAGCTGCTGCATGTTGGGCTGGCCACCACCGGGGATCACGATCAGCTCCCTTTCCTACGGGTCCATGAGGCGGTGTCTCCGCCTGAAACGAGCCTACGTGGTCGTGGGTGCCGTCGCCCCAGCACTCTTTCGAGTGAGGTCGGCCGTCCTCCTATACCTGATCAAGCACCTCTTCCGGGCGGAAAAGCCGTGAAACGGCGCTCAGGGCCACCCATTGGGCGGTAGGACTTGTGCCACCGCATCGGCCGGAAACGTTGCGCCGCCGCAGGGAACAGCCCCGCAGGGAACAGTCAGGGATCTCGTAGAGGAGTGCCGGGTGAGCCAGCCGGAGATGCAGCCCGAGGGGGTGCCCCCCGAGGGGCAGGGTGCGGGGGCGGGCGCCGGTTCCGGTGCGGGCGGGCAGCGGGTCGGGGATCTGACCGGGCGGGCCTTCCCGCTCGGCGACTGGGGCGAGCCCGCCGCGCGCCTCGACGAGCTGTACCGCTGGGTGGAGCGGGGCGCCCTCGACACCGCCGAGTGGTATCTCACGGACCGGGGCTGGAAGCGGCGCGGGGCGCGGCTGCTGCGGGCCGGTACCGCGCTGGGCGGCGTGGGCGCCGGGGTGCTGCCGCTGCTCGATCTGGCCGGGGCGGCGCAGTCCGTGGCCTCGTGGGGGTTCGTCTCGCTGCTCGCCGGGGTGGCGTGCGTGGGGTGCGACCGGTTCTTCGGGCTGACGTCCGGGTGGATGCGGGACGTGGCGACCGCGCAGGCCGTGCAGCGGCGGCTCCAGGCGTTGCAGTTCGACTGGGCGTCGGAGAGCGTGCGGGAGGTCCTCGGGCCGACGGAGGGGACCGCGGGGGAGGCGGCGGACCGGTGCCTCGGGGTGCTGCGGAGGTTCTCCGAGGACGTGACGGAGCTGGTGCGGGCGGAGACGTCGGACTGGATGGTGGAGTTCCGGGCGGGTCCTGTGCCGCTGGTCATGCAGGCGATGGTGCCCGGGGCCGCCCGGGAGGCCCCCTCTCCGCCCGGGCGGTTCCCGCTGCCGCCGGGGGCACGGCCGAACATGCCCCGGCAGCGGCCGCCCGAGCCCAGGTAGTCACCGGCTGCTTTTGGCGGACTGCTTGGTACCGGGTGCTTTTGCCGGCGTTTGTCACCGGCTTCGCCGAGTTCGTCCTCAAACGCCGGACGGGCTTTCCCACCGTGCTCAGCTGTAGATGATCATTGAGCCTTGGGCGAGGCTTCTCGTTGTCGCCGCGTGCAGGCCCAGCCAGACGTGGCGCTCCCTGGCGAAGGGGCTCTCGTCCGGAGGGGCAGGGGCCGCCGGTTCCTCCAGGGACGTGGGGGCCGCGGGCGGGGTCGGCGCCAGCGGTGGGTTGGCGGGGTCGATGCCGAGCGAGGGGGCGACGAACTCCAGCTCCCGCAGGAGCGCCTGGGACGAGCCCAACGGGCCGCCGCCCGCCAGCAGTTCGTCGTTGGACAGCGGCGCCGGGAAGTCCACGGGGACGTACGCGCCCGCGTGGTCGTAGTGCCAGACCAGGTGCGAGTGCTGGGCCGTGGCGTCGAACATCTCCAGCAACTGCTCGTAGTCGCCGCCCAGTTCGTCCACCGGCGTGACCTCCAGGCCGCAGATCCGCAGGAGGTAGGCGCGGCGCAGGAAGTGCAGCGCGTCGTAGTCGAAGCCCGCGACCGGGGCGACGTCACCGGACAGGCCCGGCATGTAGGAGAAGACGGGGACGGGCGGGAACCCCGCCTCGTGCAGCGCCTTGTCGTAGGCGGCGATCTCTTCCGCGAAGGGGTTGTCGGGGCTGTGGCACAACACGTCGACGAGCGGGACCAGCCACAGGTCGCAGGCCAAGAAGACTCCTCGGGTCAGGGTCAGGTGCGTTGCCTCGCGTGCAGGCAGCGTAGTCGCGACCCGGGGCCGCTAGCTGCCCCCGTGCATACCCCGGTCGCCGCCGCCTTCGTACAGGTCCCATACCCACACGCCGTCGACCCACCGCGCCCGGCGTCCGACGAGCGCGTCCACGGTGTTCCGCAGTGCCGCCTCGTGCGGGTGCGGGGGCAGGACGAGGACGCCCGCCTTCCAGAACTCCAGGTCCACGCGGGCCGCCTCGCGCCAGGCGGGGGTGATCTCCGGGACGCGGCCCGATTCGCTGACGCGGCGCAGGAGGGTCGAGGTGTTGCGGGGCGAGGGGCCGTAGATGCCGACGCGGTCCGGGCCCCAGGGGCCGTTGAAGTAGCCGCCGGGGAAGCGGAAGCCGAGGCCGGCGACGGTCTGCCAGTGCAGGGCCTCCGCGTGGGCGGCGTCGGGCACCGGGATCGGCACGAGGGTCTCGTCCGGGCCCAGGTACGTACGCCAGGTGCCCCGTGCGATGAACGGCGGCACCTCGGCCCGGTCCACGGCGTCGAGCGGCACGGGCACGATCGGCAGCAGGGCGAGCGCGACGGCCGCGAGGCCCGCGTACCGGCCGGCCCCGCGACGGCCGTTCTCCCGGCGGGTGAGCAGGCGGGCGAGGGCCAGGGCCAGGAGCATGCCGAGCGCGGGGGCGCACACCATCGCCACGCGTCCCTCGATGACCGACTCGAAGAGCGGCCGGTGGCGGATCAGGGCCCACGGTCCGGGCAGGACGAGGTCCGTGAGCGGGATGCGGAACTTCGGACCGAGCGAGAGCAGCGCCGCCCCGAGCACCGTGAGGGCGAGCGCCTTGACCACCGCGCGCTCCCACAGTCGTACGACGATCGCGAAGGCCAGGGCGGTGAGCGGCCAGCCGTAGAAGGCGTTCTGCTCGGTGCGGTTCAGGGCGAGGGCGTCGGAGGCGTCCGCGGAGCCCGCGAGCGAGCGCTCGGCGAAGGAGATGAAGGCGAGCGGACTGTTGCCCGCCTGGTCGCCGTGGAGCACGCTCTTGTAGCTCTGCGGGCCGAAGAACTGCCAGTACAGAGGGTAGGCGACGAGGGGGAGCGCGACCGCGAGGGCGATGCCGATGCCACGGGCGAGGGGGCGCCAGGACGCCCTGGCCACGTCCCTGCGCGCGAGCGCGTAGGCGAGGGCGAAGAGCAGCATGCCGAGGGCCGCGAGCAGCAGCGGTTCCTCGCCGAGGAAGATCTGGTACGTCGTGAGGAGGCCGAGGACGACTCCGTCGCGTACGACGCGGGTGCCCTCGCCGAGCCGCAGCGCCCTGTCGATGATCAGCGGGATCATGAACAGGACGATGAAGTTCGGGTGGGCGGTGGCGTGGCTGATCATCGGCGGCGCGAAGGCGGCGAGGGCCGCGCCGACGGCGGCGGCGCCCCGGTGCGCGGTCAGGCGTCGGACGATCAGCCAGTACCAGGCGACGGCGGTGGCGGCCAGGCCGCCGGTCATCGCCACGTTCAGGGCGACCGCGGGGCCGAGGAGCCAGGTCACGGGGGCGAGGGGGACGGAGAGGCCGAGCATGACCGTGTTGGCCATGAGGTTCACGCCGTCGGGGAAGTTCTGGAGGGTGGTGAACAGGGGGTTGTCGAAGTGGCGGACGTTGTCGGCCGTCACCGCGAAGAACCACTCCCACTGGTTCTGGTCCTGCATGGAGTCGGGGATGTAGCGGGAGGCGGGGGATATCCAGCGCTGGGCGTAGAGGGTGACCGACAGGACCAGGAAGAGGAGCGCGACGAGGACGTCGGCGCGGCGGATCGCGCGGGCCTTGAGCGCGGTCAGTTCGGCGAGGACCCTGACGTAGTCCAGCGGCCTGACCTTCGAGCCCTCCTGGTGCGACCAGCGCACGGGGACCTCGGCCACCGGCCAGCCCGCCCGGCGGAAGTACTGGAGTATCTCGACGTCTATCCCCCAGCCGCGCAGCCGGGACGCGGCGAAGGCCTCGCGTGCACGGTCGCCGTCGAAGAGCTTGAAGCCGCACTGGGTGTCGCGGATTCCGGGGACGGCGACCGAGCGTATGAGGAAGTTGCCGGTACGGCCGAGCAGCTCGCGCAGGCGGTGCTGGTGGGCGCCGATGGTGGCGCCGGGGCGGGCGCGGGAGCCGATCGCGGCCGTGTGGCCGTCGGCGAGCGCCTTGTCGAGGTGGTCCAGCTCCGCTATGGGCGCGGCGAGGTCGGCGTCGGTGATCAGGACGCGGCGGCCACAGGAGGCGAGGACGCCCTGGCGCAGGGCGTGGCCCTTGCCCCGGTTGCGTTCGCTTCGGACGAGGTGGATGCGGGGGTCCGCGTCGGAGGCCGCCGCGGCGATCTCCGCGGTGCGGTCGGTGGAGCCGTCGTCCACCACGATCAGCTCCCACTCGCCGCGGGCTGCGGAGTCCGCGGGGCCGTCCGCCGAGTCCAGGTGCTCCTGGATCGCCTTCAGGGTGGGGGCCAGGCGGCGTTCCTCGTTGTAGGCGGGGATGACGACGGTGAGTTCGGGGGTGTTGTTCCGGTCCGTGCTCATGCGGTGGCCAGCCGCTCTATGAGGGACAGGGAGTGCGCGTTGTACTCCTCGACGATCGCGTGGGCGGCGGCCGGGTCGCGGCGGACGAGGGCGTCCACCAGTTCGGTGTGCCGTGACCAGAGGGCGCCGCGCAGGTCGCCGCCGCCCTGCTCGCTCCAGCGGCGCAGGTGCGTGACCGCGCAGACCCAGGACTTCACGCGCAGGCGGTGCAGGAAGTCGGAGAGGTAGGGGTTGCCGAAGAGGGCGCTCAGCTCGCGCCAGAAGCGGAGGTCGTAGCCGATCAGGACGTTCAGGTCGCCCGCGCAGGCCGCGCGGGCCGCCTCCTCGCCCCTGCGGCGTACGGAGAGCAGGGCGTCGGACATGTCGGCGCGGGTCTGCGCGGTGCGGGCGAGGTCGCGGAAGATGCCGTCCGCGATCAGGCCGCGGGCCTCCAGCATGCCGCGGTAGTCGGCCAGCGTGTGCTCGTGGACGCGGAAGCCCCGGTGCTGGTCGGCGTCCAGCAGGCCCTGGGCGGTGAGGTTCACCAGGGCCTCGCGGACGGGGGTCGCGGAGACGCCGTACTGGTCGGCGATCTCCTTCACGGTGAACTCCTGGCCCGGCCCCAGCCGGCCCGCGAGGACCTCGTCGCGGAGGGCGTCGGCGATCTGCTGGCGCAGAGTGCTGCGGATGACGGCGGGGCCGTCGGTGCCGGGCATCTGGGTTCTCCCACGGAGTCTGGCGTGGTCGCCTTGGGCGGTCGTCTTGCGGGGCCCTGTGGAGGGGCGCGGGCACGTCAGACTACGCGGTGGGGGGTTCGGGGGGCCGGGGCGGTGTTTCCCCGCGGGGGCTGCGGCGGGGGCTGCGGCGGGGGCTGCGCGCCGCGGTGAGTTCCGGCCGGCGCGCGTGGAGCCCCGGCCCCCGAGGGGGAGCCGGGGCCTTGGGCCTCCTGGCAGGTGCGGGGTCAGGCGACGTGGGCGTCGGCCTCGGTGAGGGCCGCGTCCAGTGCCGCGAGGCCCTCCTTCGCCTCCGCCTCCGTGATGGTGCACGGCGGCACCACGTGCGTGCGGTTCATGTTGATGAACGGCCACAGGCCGTGCTTCTTCGCCGCGGCGCCGAACGCCGCCATCGGGGCGTTCGCCTCGCCCGAGGCGTTGTACGGCACCAGCGGCTCCCGCGTCTCCCTGCTCCTCACCAGCTCCAGCGCCCAGAACATGCCGAGGCCCCGCACCTCGCCCACGCTCGGGTGCCGCTCGGCGAGGTCGGCCAGACCGGGGCCGATCACGTCCGCGCCCAGGCGGGCCGCGTTCTCGACGACGCCCTCCTCCTCCATGACGTTGATCGTCGCGACGGCGGCGGCGCAGGCCAGCGGGTGGCCGGAGTACGTGAGTCCGCCCGGGTAGGGGCGCCGGGCGAAGGTCTCGGCGACGGCGCCGGAGATCGCTACGCCGCCCAGGGGGACGTAACCGGAGTTCACGCCCTTGGCGAAGGTCATCAGGTCCGGTACGACGCCCTCGAAGTGGTCCACGGCGAACCACTTGCCGGTACGTCCGAAGCCCGCCATGACCTCGTCGAGGATGAAGACGATGCCGTACCGGTCGCAGAGTGCGCGGACGCCCGCGAGGTAGCCGGGCGGCGGCGTCATGATGCCCGCGGTGCCGGGGATCGTCTCCAGGATGATCGCGGCGACGGTCTGCGGCCCCTCGAAGACGATGGTGTCCTCCAGGTGCTGGAGGGCCCGTTCGCACTCCTGCCGCTCGTTCTGCGCGTAGAAGCGCGAGCGGTACAGGAACGGCGCCCAGAAGCGGACGACGCCCGCCGAGCCGCTGTCGGAGGCCCAGCGGCGCGGGTCGCCGGTGAGGTTGATCGCCTGCTGGGTGCCGCCGTGGTACGAGCGGTACGCGGAGAGGACCTTCGTACGGCCCGTGTGCAGACGGGCCATGCGGACGGCGTGCTCGACGGCGTCGGCGCCCGCGTTGGTGAAGAAGATCTTGTCCAGGTCGCCGGGGGTCCGCTCGGCGATGAGGCGTGCGGCCTCCGAGCGGGCCTCCACGGCGAAGGCGGGCGCGAACGTGGTCATCGTCGCCGCCTGCTCCTGTATCGCGGCGACGACCTTGGGGTGCTGGTATCCGATGTTGGTGAAGACGAGGCCGCTGGTGAAGTCGAGGTAGCGGTTGCCGTCGTAGTCCCAGAAATACGAGCCTTCGGCGCCGGCGACGGCCGGCGGATCGATCAGCTCCTGTGCGGACCAGGAGTGGAAGACATGTGCGCGGTCCGCGGCCTTCACGGCGGCGCCGAGCTGCGGGTTCGGCTGAGGGGTCATGCGGCCGAGGGTAAGTGTCCGCGGAGTGGACAGGGTATGGGCGTCTTGTCGGGCGTGGGGGGCGGAACCCGACACTCTGTCTGGCCGGGGGGCCTCAGCTGGAGATCTGCCGGCCCGTCGTGGTTGCTCGCGCCGTTCCCCGCGCCCCTGACGGGGCGCTCGTACGTGCCCCGCGCGCGCAATGGGGGGCGGGCCGCAGGTGAGGAACTGGCGGGGTCAGTCCTCGTCGCTGTCCGGGGCCACCCTCGCCCGAGGGCCCTGCGCCGTGCAGCGGATCTCGTAGGCGAGGTCTTCCCGCTCGTCGTCGTCGCCCGGCTCCGCCTCCAGGCGGGCGACCGCCGCCGGGCCCCGCTCCACGTCGTCGTCGATGTGGAAGCCGTCCGCGGGGCTCCAGGAGACGAGCCTGACCGTGCCGTCGGAGCGGCACTCCGCCGTCGCCGCGCCGCCGGTGAAGCGGACCGTAGAGCGTTCAGGAGAGGCGTCGGGGGAGCGTTCGGGCGAGGGCGCCGCACTCGGGGGCCGTGAGGGGCTCGCCCTGGCCAGCGCCTCACGCACCGCCGCCTCGTCCAGCGGACGGCTGTGCGCCGCACCGCCCCCGCTGTCCGCACCGGCCAACTGCCAGGCACCCAGCGCCCCCGCCGCCGTACCGACGGCCACCCACGCCGCCGTCACCGCGGCGCTCCGCCACTTCCTCATCCCGCCGCTTCCCTCATTCCGCCACTGTGCCGCATCGTTGCCTAACGCCCGGTTAAACCCCGGCCAATGCCCCTGACTACGGTGGTTGTATGGCGCACCTTCTCGTCGTCGAGGACGACCCCCAGCTCCGCGGCGCCCTGGTGCGGGCGCTGCGCGACAAGGGGCACGCGGTGGCGACCGCGCCCAGCGGCATGGCGGGGCTTGACGCGGTCGTCACCAGCCGTCCCGACCTGGTCGTCCTCGACCTGGGGCTGCCGGACGTCGACGGGGCGCAGGTGCTGCGGATGCTGCGCGCGGTCAGCGACGTCCCCGTCATCGTGGCCACCGCCCGCGACGACGAACCGGAGATGGTCACGGTCCTGGAGGCCGGGGCGGACGACTACATCGTCAAGCCTTTCGGAGCGGCCCAGCTGGACGCCCGCGTCAAGGCGGTCCTACGCCGCCTCGGCGTGACGGAGACGGAGGAACCACTGCGCGTCGGCGGGCTCCGCGTCGACCCTGGCTCCCGCGAGGTCACCCTGGACGGCACGCCCATCGACCTGACGCCCCGCGAGTTCGACCTCCTCGCCCATCTCGCCCGCCGCCCCGGACAGGTCGTATCCCGCCGCGAACTCCTCGCCGAGGTCTGGCAGCAGCCCCTGGGCGGGGCCGACAAGACCGTGGACGTCCACCTCTCCTGGCTGCGTCGCAAGCTCGGCGAGACGGCCCAGCACCCGCGCTACCTCCACACGGTCCGCACGGTGGGCGTCAAGCTCACAGCACCGGAGCAGCCCGAAGGCACGGGCTGATGCGCCGCAGCCTGCTCCTGCTGACCGCGGCCACCACCGCCCTGGTCCTCACCGCCCTCCTCGTCCCCCTCACCCTCCTCACCCGCACCCACGCGGCCGACCGCGCCACGGCCGAGGCGACCGCGCGGGCCCAGTGGGTGGCCCACGCCCTGGGCCCCGCCCTGGCCACGGCGGGCGAGCGGGAGACCGCCGAGCAGACGGTGGAGAGCGTCAACGGCAAGGATCTGCCCGCCACTTCGCTGATCCTCGCGGACGGCACGGTCATCGGGCCGCGCGCGCACCAGGAGACCGCCCCGGTCCGCCTCGCCCGCACCGGCCGCGCCTTCACCTACGAGCCCGAGTCCGGCGGACGCCTGGTCCTGGTGCCGGTGCAGGGCGCGAAGAACGGCACGGCCGTCGTCCAAGTGACGCTCACCGAGCGCCAGTTGTACGCGGGCACGCTCGCTTCCTGGCTCGTCCTGGCCGGCATCGGCGTGGGTCTCGTACTCCTCGGTCTGCTCCTGGCCGACCGCCTGGGGGCACGGCTCGTCGGGGCGACCCGGCGCCTCGCCCGCACCGCGGACCGCCTGGCCGCCGGTGACCTGACGGCTCGGGCGACCCCGGAGGGCCCACCCGAACTGCGCCTGGTCGCGGGCGAGCTGAACCGTCTCGCGGCCCGCATCGACACGCTGCTCGCGGCCGAGCGGGAGAACGCCGCCGACCTCGCCCACCGGCTGCGCACCCCGCTGGCCGCCCTGCGCCTGGACGCGGAGACCCTGCGGGACCCGGACGAGGCCCACCGCATCGCGGCGGACGTCACCGCGCTGGAGCACAGCGTCGACGACGTGATCCGCAAGGCGAGGCGGCCGCTGCGCGAGGCGCCGCGCGCGGATCTGGCGGCGGTGGCGCGCGAACGCGCGGCGTTCTGGCAGCCGTTGGCGGAGGACCAGAACCGCGCCACCCGCACCACGACGCCCGACCGTCAGGTCCTGGTCCCCGTACCCGAGGACGAACTCGTCGCGGCGCTCGACGCGTTGATAGGGAACGTCCTGGACCACACGCCTCAGGGCACGGCGTTCTCCATCGAGGTCGGCACGGCCCCGGCCCCGGGCCGTGGGGCAAAGCTGACCGTCGCGGACGAGGGCCCCGGATTTCCCGGCGCGACGGCGTCCGGGCGCGGCACGAGCGGCGCCGGTTCCACGGGGCTCGGCCTGGACATCGCCCGGCGCACCGCCGATGAGGCCGGCGGCCGCTTCGAGACGGCGAGCACACCCGAGGGCGCGCGCGTCACGCTCACGTTCCCGCCCGTACCTGCCGGGGGAACGCCGTCCGCACCGAGCGCGCCCAGCGGTTGATCCCCAGCTCGGGCCGGACCGCCGCGTACCCCCCGCAGTACTTGGTGAACTCCGCGGCGCGCACCCCGAACCGGTGCAGCACCCGGTCGGCCTCGGTCAGATGCCCCTTGGTCTTGGTCTCGACGAGGACGAGCCCGCTGTCGGCGGCGGCCGTCCGGCCGGTCGCGGTGTCCCGTACGACCAGACCCGCGTCGCACGTGACGCGCTGTCCGTCGGCCACGAAGGTCGCCCGCTGGTAGTCGGTCACGAGCGAGGCGGTGAGGCCCTCCGGGGCCTCGATGCCGTACGAGCCCCGCAGCACACCGGCGAGGAAGCCCCGCCGCGCCTCGTCCAGGGCGTGGTCGTCGCCTTCGAGCCGCTGCCGGTGCTTGACGGTCTCGCCGCGCCCGCTCTTCAGCTTGATCTCGAACTGGCGCTCGCCACTGTCCTGGTAGACGCGCTCACGGATGCGGTAGCGCAGCCGCCGGCCCTGCCGGTGATCGTGGAAGGTGCCCAGCTCAGGGGTGTCGTAGTACGTCGAGTGGTACCGGAACCAGCGCTTCCCGCCGATGCTCAGCGCCCGGAAGGGTCCGTGGGCCCTGCGCGGGTCGGTCAGCAGCGCGGCGAGGTCCTCGAAGATCTCCACGGGTACGAGGTAGCTGTTGTCGTAGCGGGCGAGCAGCTCCGCGCGCGCGTTCACCTCGTCCAGGGCGATGGGATGGGCGGCGAGCGCGGCGCGGCCGATGGCGCGTATGGCGGGGTTCACACGGTCTCCTTCGGGTGGCTGGGGGCGATCGTGCGGGACCGGGTCGTGCGTCGTCGTATCGACAACTCCCCGCGCCGCACCGAAGGTTCCGGCTGGCGGAAGCGGACTTCCAGGACCATGAGGTCGCGTACGTAATCCACCTCCTGGACGGTCCATCCCAGCGGCTCCCCGAGGCGCCGCGCCAGCTCGGCCCGGAGCGTGCCCTCCTCGCGGTACACGGCGTCGAGCGTGACGACCGCGCGCCGGTCGCGCGCGAAGAGCCGCGGGTGGTCGGCGCCGTACATCACCACGAGCAGCACACCGGAGAGCAGCGCCGCCACCGGCAGGCCGAGCGCGGGAAGTCCGCAGAGGAGGCCGAGTACGAGGGTGATGAAGTAGTACGCGACTTCCTGGTGCTGGAGCGCGTCGGAGCGCAGCCGCACGATCGAGAGCACCCCGAAGAGCCCGAAGCCGAGGGCGAGACCGCCGTCACCACCGACGGTCCCGAGCCCGGCGACCACGGCGAACAGGGCGACGTTCAGGGCGAGGTACGCCGGGACCAGCTCGCGCCTGCGGTGCCGCGGATAGAAGACGCCGAAGGTCAGGACCGAGACGGCGGCCAGGTCGAGCCCCAGGTGGGCGCCGAGGGCGCTGAGGTTCAGTGTGCTGTCCATGGCCGGGACGCTAGGGAGCGGCGGGTTAAGGGCGCCTCTGCCGGGCGTTAAGCCTGCTCGGGTGAGGGCCGGGCGTGACGATGGCCCCGCCGGGGCGGGGCCGTCGCGGGGGACGGCTTGGTCCTACGGATGGGCTTAGTCGTCGAGATTGTTGGGCAGGGCGACTAGGCCGTCAGAGTCGGGCAGGTCGGGGAGGGCCGCGGCGGCGGACAGGTCGCTGGGGGGCGGGGACACTCCGTTGGTGGCCCCGCTGGGGTCGACTGCGTTGGACAGGCCATTGGCGAGCGGATCACCGAGCGTCGTGCCGAGGGGCGCATCCGCGAGGCTCGCGGCGCCGTTTTCAGTAACCGGGGGAAGGGGATCCTGGATCGAGGCGCCCGCCGTGCCCGCCGCACCGAGAGCGGTGACGGCCAGGACGCCGGCGATGAAGGCGGCTTTGAGTGTGGTGTTCATGCGCCCAACCTCCGCCCACCCCCGCCTCCGCGACAGCGGGGAGCACCCAGTGGGGTGAAGGCCAGCACATTGCGCTCACCCAAACCCTCTTGACAGCATGCTGTCCTTTTGACAGCATGCTTACGTACACAGAGCACGGCACGCACGTCGCACGCAACTCGCACGCGGAACGGCACGACACACAGCCAACGGAGGCCCTGATGTCCCGCAAGCCCGTACACCTCGCCGTCTACGACACCTTCGCCGACTGGGAGACCGGCCACACCACGGCGTGGCTCGCCCGCGTCGGCTACGAGATCCGCACGGTCGGCCCCTCGGCCGCCCCGGTCACCTCCATCGGCGGCCTGCGCGTCCAGCCCGAGCTGTCGCTCGCCGAACTGCGCCCCGAGGACAGCTCGTTGCTGATCCTGCCGGGCGCCGACCTGTGGGACACCAGCGACGACCTCGCGCCGTTCGCCCGCACGGCCCGCGCGTTCCTCGACGCGGGGGTGCCGGTCGCCGCGATCTGCGGGGCCACGGCGGGTATCGCCCGCGAGGGGCTGCTCGACGACCGGACGCACACCAGCGGCGCGGCGATGTATCTGGCGGCCTCGGGCTACAAGGGCGGCGAGCGGTACGTCGAGGCGGACGCGGTCACCGACGGCGACCTGATCACGGCGGGCCCGACCGAACCGGTCGCGTTCGCGCGGGAGGTCTTCGGGCGGCTCGGCGACGTCTTCGAGGGCGAGAAGCTCGACGCGTGGTACCGCCTCTTCCACGACTCGGACCCGGCGGCGTACGAGACGCTGAACTCGTGAGCGGGGCGGAACGATGACCGACTCCGCACGCCGCGCCCCGCAGGAGCTGCTCAGCCGGGCGGCGCTGACCGTCTTCCGGCTGAACGGGCAGTTCCTCGCACGCTCCGAGGAGCTGGCAAGGCCCGCGGGCCTGACCGCCGCCTGGTGGCAGGTGCTCGGCGCCGTGCTGCGCGAGCCGCTGCCGGTGGCGGGGGTGGCCCGCGCGATGGGCATCACACGGCAGAGCGTGCAGCGCGTGGCGGACATCCTCGTACGCGAGGGCCTCGCCGAGTACGTACCGAACCCCGCGCACCGCCGCGCCAAGCTGCTGCGCCCCACGGGCCGGGGCAGGGCGGCCGTGGCGAAGATCGATCCGGGCCACGCGGAACTCGCCGGATGGCTCGCGGCGGCGCTCGGCGAGGACGAATTCGCCCATACCGTAAGGGCTTTGGAACGCCTGTCCGAGGCGCTGGACGCGGTGGCCGGCCCGGATGCGGAACCCGTTACGGAACCGTAGAGGGTGGGGTGGGCGCCGCTGTCCTGGCTCCGCACTATCCTCACCCTGTTGCACACCACATGGGGGAGGTCGGTGCGGCGATGGAAAAGCTCGGGCCCGGGGATCCGCAGCGGATCGGCGCGTATCGGCTGCTGGCGCGGCTCGGCGCGGGCGGCATGGGAGAGGTGTACCTCGCTCGGTCGGGCAGGGGGCGCACGGTCGCGGTCAAGCTGGTCCGCCAGGAGCTGGCGGAACAGGACGAGTTCAGGAACCGCTTCCGGCAGGAGGTGCGGGCCGCGCGGCGGGTCGGCGGCGCGTGGACGGCGCCCGTCCTGGACGCGGACACCGAGGCGGTGATTCCGTGGGTCGCGACGGGGTACGTGGCGGGGCCCTCGCTCCAGACCGTCGTCTCGCGCGACCACGGGCCGCTGCCCGAGCGGTCCGTGAACATCCTCGCGGCCGGGCTCGCCAACGCCCTCAAGGACATCCACGCGGCGGGCATCGTCCACCGCGACCTCAAGCCGTCGAACGTGCTCGTCACCATCGACGGACCCCGCGTCATCGACTTCGGCATCGCCCGCGCGCTGGAGACGGTCACCGACGGCGGCCTCACCCGCACCGGCGCGCTCGTCGGCTCGCCCGGTTTCATGGCGCCCGAGCAGGTGCGCGGGGACCGCATCACCCCGGCGTGCGACGTGTTCTGCCTCGGCTCCGTCCTGGCGTACGCGGCGTCCGGCGCGCTGCCCTTCGGTACGGCCAACAGCGGGGTGCACGCCCTGATGTTCCGCATCGCGCAGGAGGAGCCCGACCTGGAGGGCCTCCCGGAGAACCTGGCCGAGCTGATCGCGCTCTGCCTGCGCAAGGACCCGGCGTCGCGGCCCACCCTGGACGACGTCCTGGAGCGGACCGGGGCGCAGGACACCCTCAGCGCGGGCGGCACCACGGTCGACCCCTGGCTGCCGGGCGCGCTGGTCGCCCAGCTGGGGCGGCACGCGGTGCAGTTGCTGGACGCGGAGGATCCCGATGAGCCGGGCGCGGCGGCGGGTGGGAGCGCGGACGCGGCTGGAGCCGCCGGGGCCGCCGCCGAGGGCGGGGCGGCAGTCAATGGTTCCTCGGGCTCGGGTTCCTCGGACGCGGGCGCGGCCGCTCCCGACGCCGCTGCTCCCGACGCCGCCGCTTCCGGCTCGGCCGCTCCCGACGGCAGCCCCACCCCGCCTCCCCCCGGCGCTCCCGGTGCCGCCCCCCTGAACCACCTCCCCACGATGGTCTCCGCTCAGGCCCCGCCGCCCGCACCGCCGCCCGGCGCCCCCTCGTACGGCTATCCCCAGCACCCGCAACAGCACCCCCAGCCCGCCGCCTACGGCTACCCCCACCAGGCGCCGCCCGGCTACGGCCCCACTCCCCCGTACGGGCCCGGCATGTACACCCCTCTGCCCACGCCGCCGCCCGAACCGTCGCGCCGCAGCGGGCGTTCGACCGCCGCGCTCGTCGCCGTCGCGTTGATAGTGGCCATCGGGGCGGGCGGCACGGTCTACGCCGTCATGAACGGCGAGGGCAGCGAGAAGAAGGGCGACGACGCCAAGAACTCCGCGAGCAGCGCCCCGCGCACTCCCGGCAGCAGCTCGCCGTCCACGGGCCCGACGAGTCCGGACCCGAGCCCCTCCACCGACGAGGAGGGCACCGTGCCGGACAAGTACCTGGGCACATGGAGCGGCGGCCTCGACAACAAGTTCGGCCACCACACGCGCCGGCTCACTCTCCAGCAGGGCGAGACCGGCGAGACCGCGCTGTCCCTGGTGGCCGAGGGCCCGAGCGAGGACGGCGGCACCTACCGCTGCGTCTTCGAGGGCAAGCTGGAGTCCGCCTCCGAGGAACGGCTGCACATCGGTCCGACCGAGATCACGGTCGGCGAGCCCATGTCGGCCTGCACGCCGGGCAAGGCGAGCGTCGTGACGATCCTCGGCAACGGCAAGCTGCGCCGCGCGAACACGGACGGTACGGGTGAGTTGACGTACGACAGGTCGGGATGAGCGCGGCGGTACGGGGCCCTGGTCAGCGCCGGGTGGCCCCGCACCGCCGTCCCTCAGCCCTCGATCCGCAGCGTCCTGATGCCCGTACCCCGGTAGCGGTGCGGCGCCCTGGTCAGCACCGGGCGGCCGCGCGGCCACTCGGCCGACGGCAGCGCGAGGTGCAGGGCATGTGCCCCGCCCCAGTCCGCCGCGCCGTCGATCCGCAGCTGCTTGCCGACCGCCGCGGCGCCCGCGAAGTCCAGCTCCGTGATGTCGACGGACGGCAGTGATCCGACGTGCTCGGCGACCCCGGCGCGGTCACGCTCGGCGGCCGCGAGCGCCAGGGCGGGTACGCAGACCCTGAGGGCGGGGTCCTTCTCGGCCTCGACCACGAGCCGGGACGCCATCCTGTTGCCCGCTCCGAGCGCCAGCGCGGCGGTGTCGTCGAAGATGACGGCGCGCGGCAGCGGGTACTTGTCCTTCTTCACTGGACCTCCCCGATGCGCCCGGCCTCAAGGTCGGCCCAGAGCTGCTCGCCCGCCTTCTCGTCCTCTTCGGTGTAGGGCCCGCCGAGGAAGTGCTCCTCGACGTACGCCTTCGTCTCCTCGTACCGCCGCCGCTGCTCCTCCTTGGTGGGCGTGGCCCCGGCCAGCTGCGCGACCAGATCGCGCATGGTCATCCCGCGCTCGCGCGCCAGCTCCATGAGGCGGTCGCGGACGGCGGGGTCGACCTTGATCGTGGTGTCAGCCATGACGACAGTATACCGGCGGTATACCGTTTCTGGGCGTTCGAGTGCGATGGTCTCGGCACTCCGTTTCTTTCGAAGGACCCGGCCTCGCGGGTGCGGGCCGGGAGTCTGAGGCCTGCCGTCAGGCGGGCGAGGGCAGAGCGGATCCCCGCAACGCGGCCCTCGCCGCCGCCCCGCCCCGCAGCGCCGCCGCGACGAACCCCTGCTGGCCCGGCGCCCGCCTCTCCTCGCCCTCGCGAGGCGGCCGGGGCGGGGGCGGTGGAGCCGGCAGCTTCCGGCGCAGCCGGTCCTTGAGCAGGGCGGCGGCCGAGTACACGCGCGGCGGCAGCCCCTGCGTCAGCGCGGCCCGCACCGCCGCGTCACTCGCGCCGACCGCCCACCACTCCTCGACGAGCGGCGCGAGGCGCGCGGCCTCGGCGGCGCCGATCGCGAGCCGCGGTTCGCGCCTCCCGAGGGAGGCCAGCAACTGCGCCGCCGCACCCGGCGGTTCGGGGGAGGGAGGTTTTTCTTCCCTGGTCTTTTCTCCCGAAGGGAGAGCGCCCGCCGCCCCGGAGGCCGACTCGCCGGGAGCCAGGTTTTGAACTTTTTCCCCGTCACCCTCCGGGGGCGTCTCGTCGTACGGGGTATCGAAGACCTCGTAGACGGTGAAGAGCCGGCCGGACTCGGGGTCCTTGTGGACCGCGCGCCGCAAGTAGCGGGATTCCTCCAGCTCACGCAGGGCGGCGGCGACCCGCATACGCCCTTCCTTGCGCTGCTCCGCGAGCGAACGGACCGTGGCACGGGCGTCGTTCGGGAGGCTGAGGAGGTACATCAGTACGCCTGCCGCGCACCAGGAGATGGACCTGTCGCGGAGAAGAGAGTTGGCGAAGCTGGAGAACGCGCGCGTGGGCGTCGTACGATGGATACGCATCTGGAGGTCTTGCTCCGGGTGTCGAGCCCCCAGGTGTTCCCGCACCGTGGGGGCAACTTCTTTGCGCCGCCGACCGGCCGCGCTGTTGGCGGCGACTCTATGCCCCTGCAAAGCGACGCGCGCAAGTCTTAACTCCCGTTTCAGCAGCTCGCGTTCATCATCTTCACTCGTGCGAGTTAAGCGCGGCGCGCAGCAGCAGGGTGTCCACGCGGCGGTCCACGCCGCTGGGCCGAGCAGCGCTCCCCCGCGCGGGGGAGAAGGACCGGCCCCGGAGGTGATCCACCGCGCCGGGATCGCGGCGAGGCTGGAGGCATGAACACAGCAGCCGCGCACGCCGCCCCCGCCCCCACCCGCACCCTCACCCGCACCGCCCACCTGGCCCCCGCCTGGACCGTCCGGGTCGCCCACGCCATACCCCTGGTCGCGCTCCCGGTCTGCGTGTGGCGGCTGCCCATCGCCTTCGGTTACGGGATGGGCGGGGAGACCCTGGACCCGGCGTGGTTCAACATCCCGTACGTCTTCGGGCTCAGCGTGCTCTCGGAGATCGCCGCGCTGCTGAGCTTCGGGCTCGTACGCGGCTGGGGCGAGGTCGTCCCCTCCTGGGTGCCCCGCATCGGCGGCCGCCGCATCCCGCCCGCCGCCGTGATCGTCCCGGCGACCCTCGGCGGGCTGCTCTTCACCGCGCTCGCCATCGCCTGGCTGGTAACCGCCCTCACCCAGGGCCCGAGCGGCTGGCCCTACGCCGAGGGCTGGGACGTCCTCGCGATGACCGTGAGCGGGCTGATGAATCTGTGGGGGCCGCTGCTCCTGGTACTCACGTTCGCCTACTACCGGCGTCGGCGGCAGGACGCGTAGTAATACCCGGCCGCACTACTGGTCCTTGGGGCAGGAGAGGTCGTTCGGCCCCCACGTCTCGACGCTGGGTTTGTTCAGGCTGAAGGTGCCGCAGTGCAGCACCAGGCTCGGGCCGTCCCTGGTGTACCTCTCGATGACGAAGCCCTTGTCGACCGGGGGCCTGGAGCCCACATTGCCCTCCCGGTAGTGGATCGCGCCGCTGGCCCCTTCGAGGCGCAGTTCGTTGTCCAGTTTCGACTTGACGGCCGATGCCGTCACCTCGTTCCTGACGCTGGCGTTCGCGTCATCGGCGGCCCTGCCCAGGACCCGCAGGGCGTCGAAGCCCAGCGGGCCGTGCCCGTCGCTGCGCCAGGGGTCGTTCTCCCCGGCGTAGTACGAGTAGTTGGCGGCGAACCGCCGCGCCTCCCCGTTCATCTCCTCGTGCCCCACGGGCAGGATGTGGGCCGTGTGGTAGAGCCGCAGCCAGTCGTGGGCGAAGTTGTACTCGCCCGCCATCGCCGCGTTGGTGAGTTCGTTGCCGCCGATGACCGTCAGGGTCTGGTACGCGCAGCCGGTGTTGGTGTAGTTGTCCAGGAACGTGTTGAAGCTCTCCACACGTGAGGCCCAGTACACGACCGTGCGCCGCTCCTCCTTTCGGAACGCGCAGATCCGCTTGGCGGTGTCCATGCCGTTGGCGGCGCCACCCGGGTACTCGATCGTGTGGGTCGCCCCGGTGAAGTGCTTGACGAACTTCGACCCGATCTCGTCGCTGTAGAGGTCGCGGGGGTCCTTCACCACGACCGCCTGCTTCGCGGTGTCGCAGTAATCGGTCGTCTTCCGGGCGTCGTCCGTCTCCTCGACGACGCTGCCGCTGCGCGCGAACTGCGCCGCGATCCGGCTCTCCCGCTCGTTGCTGGGCGCCAGCGGACGGTAGTACGGGCCCGCCTTCTGCATCGCGTCGGCGGTGGCCGTCGTACTCAGCACCGGCACCCTGCCCTCGTTGAGGATCCGGGCCGCGCTCTGGGTGCGGTCGCGGCTCTCGGCGAACCCGACCACGCCGATGATGGTCCGGTGGTCGTGGTGCTTGGCGTTCCTGCGGGCCTCGGCGACGACCTCGGCCGCCTCCTTCGCCGCGTTCTCGAAGTCCTTGCCGGTGTCCCGCACATCGACGACCAGCTGCACCTTCTCCTTCTGGGGGTCCTGCGCGGCCTCGCCGTTCAGCCGCGTCTGGGCCAGCCATACCCCGCGGAGTTCGGCGACGGCGCCGTTGAACTCACCCCGCCCGGGGTCGGCACTCACCGAGGAACCCAGGTAGACGACCTTGCGCACGGTGAAGCCGTCCTTCTCGGCGGCCCGTGCCCGCTGGTTGTTCGACTGCTTGTTCTTCAGGCCCTCGATCTGCCGGACCACGGCGTCGTACGCGGCCTTGTCGTTCTCCTTGCGCAGTCCGCCCCGCTCCAGCGCGACGTTGCGCAGCGGCTCCGGCTCGACGGTGTCGTCCGCGACGCTTCCGTCCAGGCAGTGCGTGTCCGGAGAGGAATCCCGCGGGGACAGCGGCAGGAACGGGATGGGCACCGCGGCGAGCAGCACCGCGAGAGCGACCGCCAGCGCGCTCTCCGCGCGGGGGCCGATGGGCGGCACCGCCGGATGCAGCGGGGCGACGGCCAGGCCGACCCCCCTGAAGGCGTCGTCGTCCAGAGCGGGTTGCAGGAGTCTCGGATCGCCCTCCCGCTCGTCCCCCGGCGCCGACGCGCGCAAGTACTGCGCCACGGCCGCGAGCCCCTCGGTCTGCTCCAGGTGCCAGCGCTGCCCGGCGACCTCCGGATAGCCGTCGGGCAGCCCCGCGCCGATCAGACACAGCGACGAGGCGCCGGGCGCCCGGCACACGCTGCGGTACGCCTGGAGGAACCGCACGGCGTCCTGGCCGCCGGGCGCCGAGGCCGCCGGCAGATCGAGCAGGATGACCCGGCGGGTCCTGCGGCGCCGCTTCCACGGCCCCCACCGGCCGGAACGCGCCCGGTGGAGGTCCGCCATCAGGGCGCGCAGCAGCAGCTTCTCCATTTCCAGCAGCGCGTTCTGCCGGTCCTGTTCATTGCCCCGCAACGCCGTCGACTGGGCCGTCAGGACTTCGGAGACCCGGTCGAAGAACGACCCGTGGGTGTGCGCGAGGTTCAGCCACCTGCGGTACCAGCCGTACCGGCGTGACGTGAGGAGCCGCCGCTTCCACCGCCACGCCCACAGGCGCCGGGGCAGCCGGTAGAAGAGGGGCCGCGCCAGCACCCGCAGGATCAGGGCGAGGACGACGTTCATGCCCTCGGGCGGCGGCTGCGCGAGGGTGTGCGGCACGCCGTCGGGATCCTGGGCCCGCCGCGCGTACAGGTCGTCCCGCAGCGCCCGGCCCACCAGCCGGTCCTGTAACTCCTGGTCCGACAGCTCCGCGCGGTCCTGCTCGGCGAGCCTCCTGGCCCCCTCGACCAGCTCCGCGACGAGCTGGAAGTCGCGCAGTTTCAGCCTGCCCGTGCGCTTGAGCGGGTCCCGGGGCAGTTCGGCGCCGATCCGGAGCGTCAGCAGCGCCGAGCCAGGGGTCGCCGCCGGTGGGCGCTGCGGCCTGGCGTAGGGGACCGCACGGCAGTCCGGCAGCCTCAGCGAGTTCTCCAGCGCGTCCAGGACCCGGGCCGACCGCTGCGCCGCCCCCTCTCCCGCACCGCCCGTGCGCAGCAGGACCGGCGGAAACGCCTTCTCGTTCAGTGACCTCCAGTCGCTCGGGTAAACCACCGCGCGAAATGCCCGCAGGAAGTCCGTCGCCCCCGCGGCGTTCGGGAAACCCATGTCACCCCTCCCCCCGAAAAGTGGCAGTAAGTATCCACTCCTGAAGGGGAGTTGGGAACGGAGAACGACAAGCGCCCTCGACCGGAGGAAACCGGTCGAAGGCGCTTGCTCTTTGAACGTGAACTGATGAACTGCCTAGACGAAGGAGTTGATCTCGATCGTCTCCGTGCGGCCGGGGCCCACGCCGATCGCGGAGATCGGGGCGCCGGACATCTCCTCCAGGGCCTTCACGTAACCCTGCGCGTTCTTCGGCAGGTCGGAGAAGGTCTGGGCCTTGGTGATGTCCTCGGACCAGCCCGGCAGCATTTCGTAGATCGGCTTCGCGTGGTGGAAGTCGGTCTGGCTGTACGGGAGTTCCTCGACGCGCTTGCCGTCGATCTCGTACGCGACGCAGACGGGGATCTGCTCCCAGCCGGTGAGGACGTCGAGCTTGGTGAGGAAGAAGTCCGTCAGGCCGTTCACGCGGGTGGCGTAACGGGCGATCGGGGCGTCGAACCAGCCGCAGCGGCGGTCACGGCCGGTGGTGACACCGCGCTCGCCGCCGATGCGGCGCAGGTCCTCGCCGTCCTGGTCGAACAGCTCCGTCGGGAACGGGCCCGCGCCGACGCGGGTCGTGTACGCCTTGAGGATGCCGATGACCCGGCTGATCTTCGTCGGGCCCACGCCCGTACCCGTGCAGGCGCCGCCCGCGGTCGGGTTCGAGGAGGTGACGAAGGGGTACGTGCCGTGGTCCACGTCCAGGAGCGTGCCCTGGCCGCCCTCGAAGAGGACGACCTTGTCGTCGTCGAGCGCGTTGTTGAGGATCAGGGTGGTGTCGGCGACGTACTGCTTGATGTTCTCGCCGTGCTCCAGGAGCTGCTCCACGATCTGCTCCGCCTCGATCGCGCGGCGGTTGTAGAGCTTGGTGAGCAGCTGGTTCTTGATCTCCAGCGCCGCTTCGACCTTCTGCTGGAGGATCGACTCGTCGTAGAGGTCCTGCACGCGGATGCCGGTGCGGTTGATCTTGTCGGCGTACGTCGGGCCGATACCGCGCCCGGTCGTGCCGATCTTCCTCTTGCCGAGGAAGCGTTCCGTCACCTTGTCGACGGTCACGTTGTACGGCGTGATGATGTGCGCGTTACCGCTGATCAGCAGCTTCGACGTGTCGACGCCGCGCTCGTTCAGACCGCTCAGCTCGGAGAGCAGGACCGACGGGTCGACGACGACTCCGTTGCCGATGACCGGGACACAGTCCGGGGAGAGAATCCCGGAAGGGAGGAGGTGCAGCGCGTACTTCTGGTCGCCTACGACAACCGTGTGGCCGGCGTTGTTGCCGCCCTGGTAGCGCACTACATAGTCCACCGAGCCACCGAGCAGGTCGGTGGCCTTTCCCTTGCCTTCGTCACCCCACTGAGCACCGAGCAGCACAAGTGCGGGCACAGGCGTACACCCCTTCCGGGCGGGGCATGTCCAAGGTCAGGGGCCGTCGCCCCCGCGTGGGAGTGGCGTGTACGGCCTGGGTGTGCCTTGGATGCTGCCCCGGAATAGACGAAGCCCCTGGCGCAATAGCGCAAGGGGCTCTTGCACAAAGATGCTACCCGAGGTCTCAAAGAACGGCTAAAAGAAAGGGCGCATGGTGTCGGCTCGCGACCAGCTCCTTGTCGTCATCGACCCGGTGGCCCGGCTCACGGACGGCGAGTCGGTACGGATCGCGAGGGATGTGCTCGGCGCGGGGGCGGCGGTGCGGGTGTGCCTGCCGGACAGCCCCGAGGACTTCACGAAAGCCCTGGCCAGGAGGGGTGCGCGGCGGCTCGTGGTGATCGGCGACGACCGGGCGCTGCTGCGGGCGGTGGCCGCGCTGCACCGGGAGCGGGTCCTCGGCGGGACCGCGCTCTCCCTCGTCCCGGTAGGGGCCGCGCAGTCGCTGGCGCGGTCGCTCGGGGTGCCCGCGGGGGCGGTCGCGGCGTCGCGGGCGGTGCTTGAGGGGGTCGAGCGGCGGATGGATCTGCTGGTCGATGACAGTGACGGGGTGGTGTTGAGGGACCTCCGGATCCCTTCGGGGGGAGTGGGGGCGGGAGCTTCCGGGGCCTCTGGGGCTGCCGGGGGGCTCGGCGGATTCGGGGGATTCGGGGGGTCCTGGGC